>NZ_KV796428.1:0-164939 GCF_001809185.1 Corynebacterium sp. HMSC072G08 | reverse complement strand
AACTTGGCATCGGCAAGCGTTAGGCCGCGGTCGCGCAACTGGGCGACGGTGAGGCCGGCGGCTTCCTTGAGAGAATCAACACCGAGAGCAAGAGCATCGAAGATCGAGACGGTCATGCCACGGAGATTAAAGAGGCATCGGAAAGCCTGCAACCGATTGCCCAATGCATTTGTCGAACAGGGGTATTCGAACAGGGGTAGACCTAGAGTTGGGCGATGGAGGCACAGAGCGCGTCGACGTCCTCGTCGCGCGTGGACCAGGACGTGCAAAAACGCACGGCGCGTAGGCCGTCGTGTTCCTCGAAGAACTGGCAGACGTAGTCCTCGGACAGCGCAGCCTCCTGCTCGGGTGTGAGGAGTGCGAACTGCTGGTTGGTGGGTGAGTCGAAGAGCAGCCGAATGCCGACGGAGGCGAAGGCGGCGGCTATGCGCTGGGCTTGTTCGTTGGCATGCGCCGTAATTGCCTCGTAGAGGCTGTCGGTGAAGAGGGCCTCGAACTGCGCGCCGAGCAGCCAGCCCTTGGCCAGCAGCCCGGAGTTCTGCTTCATCGCGTTGCGGAAGTAGGGGTGCGGGGTGGCGAAGACGATGGCTTCGCCGAAAGCGGCGCCGCATTTGGTGCCGCCGATGGTAAACACGTCCGCGAGACGCGCGAGGTCCGGCAGCGTGACGTCGGAGGCGGCGAGGCCATAGCCGAGGCGCGCGCCGTCGACGAAGAGCGTGAGCCCGAACTCATCGCACACGGAGCGCAACGCGGCGAGCTCAGAACGTGAGTACACGGTGCCGTATTCGGTGGGTTGCGAGATATAGACCATCGCGGGCTCGACGGCGTGCTCGAGGACGCCGGAGCCGCGGTACTCCTCGACGAGCGCAGCGACCTGTGCGGCCGTGATCTTGCCCAGCGCTGAGGGTAGCGTCAGGATTTTGTGGCCCGCGTGCTCGACGGAACCGGTCTCGTGGGTATTGATGTGGCCGGTATCGGCGGAGATAACGCCCTGCCACGGCCGCAGCAGGGAGGCGATGGCAGTCGTGTTGACCTGCGTGCCGCCCACCATGAAGTGCACGTCTGCGGCGGGCGCGGCACACGCGTTACGGATGAGCGACGCGGCGCGGGCGGAGTGCTCGTCGAGACCGTAGCCCGCATGTGATCCCGGCGCGGCGAGGGCCGCGAGGACGGCGGGATGGGCAGTTTCGTTGTAGTCGTTGCCGAAATGAATCATGCAGCCAGGCTACTCGTAGCGCAGCGCCTCAATCGGGTCGAGTTTTGCCGCCTTGCCCGCGGGGTAGTAGCCGAAGAAGAGCCCGATGGCGAGCGCGAAGAGCAGCGAGACCACAATCGCGCCGAGCGGCGGGAACACGAAGTAGCCCATGAGTGAGGATCCAATCATGCCCGCCACAGCGCCGAGCACCACGCCGATGAGCCCGCCGATGAGACACACGATGATGGCCTCCGTCACGAACTGCAGGCGGATGTCACGCCGCCGCGCGCCGAGCGCCTTGCGCACGCCAATCTCGCGCGTGCGCTCCGTGACGGTAATCAGCATGATGTTCATAACGCCGATGCCGCCGACGAGCAGCGAGATCCCGCCGATAGCCGCAATCGCCGCGGACAACGCCGTGAGCAGCTGGTTGAGGCTCGCCAGGTCCTTGCTAAAGTCGGTGACCTCGACGCGGTAGTCCTCGTTGTCGGCGTACATCGAGTCGAAGGCCGCTTGGAGCCGTGCGCCGAGCGCGGCCTTGTCTGTGCCGGCCGCCGCGCGGATGGACACGGAGGAAAAGGCCTCGCCGGCTAAGGGGGCATCGGAAAGCTGGGCAGCGAGGGGATAGGGCACGAGCGCGTGTTCGGGCCCGCCGCCACCGATGAGCGCGCCGGTGGCGGGGCTGTCGTAGACGCCGATGACCGTGAGCTCCAGATCCGTGCCGTCGAGCGGGGCAAAATTCAGCGTCTGGCCCACCGGGTCGGCGTCGCCGAAGAGCTCGGTGGCGGTCGCGGCGGAGAGCATGGTCACGGCACGGTCGGCTGCGATGTCGTCGTCCGTGAGTGCGCGGCCGGTGCGGACGGTGAACTGCGAGGCCGTCACGTAGTCCGGGTTGGTGGGTTGCACCATCACCGCTGAGCTTTCCGATGCCCCTTCGGGCGTCAGGTCGCCCGGATGCGTGTCGTATTCGCCGATGATGACGCCCTCGACGTCCGGCGCGAGCGCCGTGCGCACCTGCTCGAGCTGTTCGGGGGTGAGGAGGGAGTCGGGGTCGTCGACGGAGGACTCGACGTAATAGTCGGTCTCGCCTTCGTCGGTGCGTTCCTTGACCTGGACCTGGAAGTTATTGGCGCCGACCTTGTCGAGGTCAGAGGTGAACTGGCCCTTGAGCGCGGAGCCGAGGGTGAGGATCGCGATGACGGCGGCAATGCCGATGATGACGCCCAACAGCGTGAGTAGCGAGCGCATCTTGTTGGTGCGCAGCGAGGTGAGCGCCATGCGCAGGGATTCGGTGAGATTCATTTCAGCACTCCGTCCGTCATGGTTACGGTGCGCGAGCACTCGGCGGCGAGTTCTGGGTTGTGGGTGATAAACACGATGGAGGTGCCACGCTCGCGGTTGAGCTCGTGGAAGAGGTCCATGACCAGGCGGCCGGTCTGGGAGTCAAGGGCACCGGTGGGCTCGTCGGCGAGGATGACCTCCGGGTTGTTGGCGAGCGCGCGGGCGATGGCGACGCGTTGCTTCTGGCCGCCGGAGAGTTCGTTGGGCAGGTGGCTGGCGCGCTCGGACATGCCGACGAGGTCGAGGAGCTCGGCGGCGCGGCGGGCGCGCTCGCGGCGGGGCACACCGGCGTAGACCATGGGCATCTCCACGTTGGCAAGCGCGGTGATGCGGCCGATGAGGTTGAAGTTCTGGAAGACGAAGCCGAGCTTGTCGGCGCGCAGGCGGGCGAGCGCGTCATCGTCGTAGGCGGAGACGTCCTCGCCGTCGAGGAAGTACTCGCCTGCGGTGGGGCGGTCGAGCAGCCCAATGATGTTCATGAGCGTGGATTTGCCGGAGCCGGACTGGCCGATGACGGCGACGAACTCGCCGGGCTCCATCGAGAAGTCGCAGCCGGGCAGGACGGTGATTTCGGCGTCGGTGCCCTCGTTAAAGCGCTTGACGATGCCCCGCATGTCGATGAGGCTCATTTCTCTCCGCTCGCTGCGTCGGGCAGGTATGCCTGCTGACCTACGTCACCTTCGTGGGCCGCGCCCTGGGTAAGCACGCGGTCGCCGCGGTGGAGGCCTTCGGTCACGGCGGCCTCGAAATCGGTGCGGGTGCCCAGTTTCACGTCGCGGCGCTCGATGGTGCCGGAGTCGGAAACGACGAGCACGGCTTTGTCGCCGTCGATGAGTGCGCTGAGCGGCACCGTGAGCGCGTCTTTGTCCTCGTGTGTGACGACCTTGACCTTCGCGGTGGAGCCCAGGCGTAGGCCCTCGCGGTTGCCGTCCACGCGGACCTCGATGGGGAACTCGGCTTTCGCAGAGCCGGAGCCGGCGGGCGCGGCGGCTGCGGCGCCGGAGGAGGCGGCATCGTCAGGCGCTGCGGGGGAGGCGGCGACGGGCGAGATGAAGGACACGGTGCCCGTGTATTCCTTGTGCGGCTGGCTGGGGGAGGTGAAGGTTACGTGGTCGCCGACCTGGATGTCCGCGATGTCGGCCTCCTTGACCGTGGCCTTGACGAGCAGCATGGAGTCGTCCGCGACGCTGAGCAGCGGGCCTTCGGCGGGGCGGCCCTGCTGGGCGGTGACAGTCGTGACCACGCCGCTTAGTGGCGAGAGGAGCTGGGCGCCGGAGATGTCGAACTCGAGCTTCGCGTTGGCCTCCTCGGCGGCGACGCGGGTGCCCGCGGCGGACTTGAGGGCGTGGTCGACAGCCTGGGATTGCGCGTCGACTTGCTGTTGGGCGCTGAGCTCGGCGGCGCGCTGGGCGAGCTGGGCATCGGAAAGCTGGGCGTAGGCGGCGTTGGCGGCGCGCTGTTTGGCACCGACCTCGCGGTCGACGGCCTCGAGCGCGCGGGCGTAGGACTCCTCGGCGTGGTCGAGCTGGGTCTGCGCGTCGCTCACCGCGTGGTCGGCCTCGGTCCACTGGACGAGTGCAGTGGCCATGGTCGTGCCGGGGACCTCGCCCTCGTTCGTCGCGCCGAGCGAGGCGAGCGCGGCTTGGAGCGATGCGTTATTCGCGGTGCGCAGCCCGGCGCGGGCCGTGTCGACCGCGGCGGCGGCTTCGGCGACGGAAGGATCTGCGGCGGCGCGGGACTCGGCGACGGCCTGCTGCGCGTCGTCGAAGCTGTGCTGCGCGGTGCCCACGGAGGCGCGGGCGGCGTTGACCTCGCCGTTGAGGCCTTGAGCCAGCGCGTCCTGGAGCTGGGTGAGCTCGAGCTGCGCGGCCTCGACCTGATTGAACGCGCCGATTTCTTCCGCGGCCTGAGCGGCACGCTGACTGTGGAGTTCGCGTTCGGCGGCAGACGTGTCGAAGGAGGCGAGGACCTGGTTGGCCGTGACGCGCTGGCCGACCTTCGCGTCGAGCGTGACGATGGGCCCAGACTGCGTCGTGGCGAGCGAGACCTCGCGGACGGGTGCGATCGAGCCCGTGGCGGGCACGGACTGCGTGATGTCCTTCGCCGCGACGGTCGTGACATCGGCGGCGGTGAGCACCACGCCGTCGGGGCCGACGGCGAGGTAGTAGGCGCCGCCACCGCCCGCAGCGAGGACGGCGAGGGCGGTGGCGGTGAGGGCGATAGTCTTCTTTTTCATTACTCGTGGATAGTTGTAGTGCCAATTTCGTTGTCGATAATCACAGTCAACTTAGCACCTGCGTCCTTGCGCGGCGTGCAATTGCTCGTGCCGAGTCCGGTATCACATTCAATGGCGATGGGCGTCTTCTTCGGAAGGTAGACATCGATGCTGCCCACGCCGTTATCGATGGTGAGCGTGCGGGGCTTATCGAGCGTGAGCTCGCGCAGGTCGACGGTCATGGAGCCCACGCCGTTGGAGTAGGTGTCTGGCAGGTCCGCGGCGTCGCGCACGGTATAGGTGACCGAGCCCGCGTGGTTCTTCGTGTTCTCTTCGGACGCGGCCATTGTCAACATAAATGAGATGCCCACGACGACAGCGGCGCTCACGGCGACCGTCGCGATGAGACCCTCGTGGGATTTCTTCTTGGGTGCGGGGGCGGGCGCGGGGTCTGGCAGGTCCCAGGCCTCGGGCACGGTGCCGAGAGGGTCCCACGCCGGCGGGGTCTGGCGGCCAGGCGGGAAGGGGTAGCCCTCGACCGGCGTGAAGACCGACATGTCAGGGCCCGGCGCGGTCTCCCGCGCGGTGGCGAGCAGACCCGCCGGCGGGACGGGCTGATGGCGGTGCAGGCCGTACCACGCGGCGGCCGCGAGGACAACAATGACCAGGGTGGACACCATCTGCCGGTCGTCAAAGAAGCGGCCGAGGCCAACAGCGATGATAAGCAGGATGAGCAGTGAAATTCCCAGGCCGGACTCGGACTTGGGGCCATCCTGTTTACCAAAGAGGTCCTGGATGGGCGCGGTGGACTTGCCGTAGAGCGGCATGCACGCCCACACCAGCACGTAGAGGGCGAGGCCGCCGCCGAGGACGAGCGCGGTGACGACGAAGGCCACGCGCACGAGGGTGGGGTCTACTTGGTAGCGCGCGCCGATGCCTTCGCAGACGCCGGCGATCTTGGCATTGCCGCCCTGAGAGCTCGGGATGCGGGGCGGGCGCGTTGCCCACATCTCGTTGAGAGTCGCGGTGTTCATGTCTTTATCGTCGCCCACGGTTCGTGCAAGAGCTATCGGGGAACGCCCTGATTTTTAAAGTTCAGGGTTTACCCCGATCCGCGCCAGGGAGGCGCGTGCGAAGATAAAACGCATGACTTCTCCCTATGCGCCGCGTGAGGTCCAGCCCGCCTACCCGCGCCTGTCCCGCCCGCAGGACGGCCGCGTCGTGGCGGGCGTGGCTGCAGGGCTCGCGGGGCACCTCGGCGTCGATGTGCTCTTTGTGCGTCTGGCGTTCACTGCGCTGTGCGCCCTGGGCGGCCTGGGCGCGTTCCTCTACGCCGGCGTCTGGGTAGCCACCAAGCCTGCCGATGCCCCCGCCCCCACCTCGCGCTTTGACTTCCGCGCCCATTGGCTGCTGGTCCTTGCCGCCGTCTTGGCCGTCGGGCTCGGCATGAGCGCGGGAGGCCTGCTCATTCCGCTGGTCATCGTCGGTGCCGGTGCGCTGATTACCTGGCAGGCCTACGACCGCGGCCTGGGCTCCGTGACGAATAAGGTCAGCGTGGGGGCGGGCGGCGTGCTCGTGCTGGCCGGCGTGGTCATTACCGTCGCGCGGTGGAACGGCGGGACGGACTTTGGGCCAGCGTTGGCCGCGGTGCTGCTCACGGTGGTCGGCTTCGGTGCGCTCGTCGTGCCGCTCGTGCTGAAGCTGTGGCGGCAGGTGGCGGACGAGGGCGCGGAGAAGGCGGCATCGGAAGCACGGGCGGACATGGCGGCGCAGCTGCATGACTCGGTGTTACAGACCTTGGCGCTCATTCAAAAACGGGCGGAGGACCCGGAGGAGGTCGCGCGCTTGGCGCGCGGGCAGGAGCGCGAGCTGCGCGCGTGGCTCTTTGACTCGCCGTCGGCGGCGCCAGCGACCGTCTTCGGCGCGCTCGCCGTGGCGTGCGGCGAGGTCGAGGACCTCTTCCCGGTGCGAATTGCGCCGGTTACGGTGGGCGAGGACGTGGAGCTCACCGAGGCGACGAAGCTTGCGGTGCAGGCCGCGCGCGAGGCGATGGTCAACGCGGGCAAGCACGCGGGGGTGGACACGGTGGACGTGTATGCAGAAAATCTGGCTGGTGAGCTCGCGATTTTTGTGCGCGACCGCGGCGCGGGCTTCGACATGGATGCGGTAGCGGAGGACCGGCATGGGATTCGGGATTCCGTCTGCGCGCGCATGGAGGCCGCTGGGGGCACCGCGCGGGTGAACTCGCGTCCGGGAGAGGGCACAGAGGTGGAGCTCACGGTAGCTTTGTAGCCATGGTTGCTGTTTTCCTCGTCGATGATCATTCTGTCTTCCGCGCCGGCGTGCGTGCGGAGCTGGCCGCCGCGGGGGATATCGAGGTCGTGGGCGACGCGGGCACGGTCGCCGAGGCGGTCGCCGGGATTGAGTCGGCGCACCCGGACGTGGTGCTGCTCGACGTGCATATGCCGGACGGCGGCGGGGTGGCCGTGCTGCGTGGCGCCTCGGGACCGGTGTACTTGGCGCTGAGTGTTTCGGACGCGGCGGAGGACGTCATCGCGCTCATCCGCGCCGGCGCTCGGGGCTACGTGACGAAGAATATTTCAGGTCCGGAGCTGGCCGCGGCCGTGCGCCGGGTGCATGAGGGGGATGCGTATTTCTCGCCGCGGCTGGCGGGGTTCGTGCTCGATGCGTTCGCATCGGGTGCGCCTGCCGAGTCGAAGCCCGGCGCGCCGGACGAATCCGTGGACCCGGCGGTTGACGCGCTCACACGGCGCGAGCTCGAGGTGCTGCGGCTGCTCGCGCGCGGTTACACGTATCGCGAAATCGGCGAGCGTCTCTTTATCTCGGTGAAGACGGTGGAGACGCACGCGTCGAATATTTTGCGCAAGACGCAGCAGTCGAACCGCTATCAGCTCACGCGCTGGGCCGCGGACCGCGACTTGGCCTAGCGGGGGCGCACGGTGCCGATGCCACTCTCTCCGTGATCCCGGAGAGGGGTGCCGAGCTCACCACGAGGATGAACGCGATGAGGAGCGCAATGCCGTGGCCGCCGCCATGAAGTATGCGCGCACCACGGTGGGATCGAGAGCGTAGCGCTGCGCGATGCCTGCGCAGACGCTGGCGATTTTTGTGTTACTGCCCGCGGGTGGCTCACATCCGGCTGAGCGTGGAGGTATTGTCCCTCCTGCTCAGGAGGGATAAAAGGGAATGAGATGTGATGTGTGTGCTTAGCGGAAGCGCGCGGGTAGCTCCGCCGTGCCGAGAGTGAGCATGAGGCGGTTGGCCCAGTTGAAGAAGGACGCGGCGTTGACGACGTCGAGGATGGCGATATCGTTGAGGCCGGCGGCGCGCAGGGCGCTGACGTGTTCCTGTCCGAAGGCGAGAGGCGTCGCGGTGAGCGCGAGGGCGGCGCGGCGGATGGCGTCCCAGAGCTCGGAGCCGAGGTCGGCCTCGATGCCCTCGAAGAGGAGGCGGTCGACGGCGGCGCGGTCGCCGCCTTCCTCGACGGTGCGGCCCTGGTGGACCGAGGCGCAGTACTCGCAGCCGTTGAAGCGCGAGACGACGGTGGCGGCGAGCTCGCGCTCGGCGCGGGGGAGGCCGCCTTCGACGTTGTAGAAGATGTCGAAGTCGGTGAGCGTGCGGGCCTTGAGCGCGGCGGCGTCGCGGGCGAGCAGGCGGAAGTAGGCGGACTTGGCGCGCTCGGGCTTGATGAGCGCGTCGCGTTGCTCTGCGGTGAGCTCGTCCTCGTCGAGCGCGGCGATCCAGGGGACCCAGCCGAGGGAGTGGTTGACGAAGCTGTCTGGGCGCACGACGTCCTCGGCCGTGTTGATACCCGCGACGGGCTGCCAGTCCGGGGCGGACGTGGGGCGTGGGTTCGGTGCGGCAGGTGCGGCCGGCGCGTGGCCGGCGAGGACCGCGGCGCCGTGGGCGACGCGCAGCTGGAAGGCCTCGAAGGCGACGAGCTGGGACAGCGAGACGACGGTGTCGGCGTCCCAGCCCGCGGCGTAGAGATGGCCGAGCGCGGCGGGTGAGGCGTCCTTGGGATGGAAGGTGAGCAGGTGCGCGTAGTCGAGCGCGGCGGCGAGGCGCGCGCCGAGTGCCGCGGCGTTGTGGAGTGCGAAAGCGGGCGCGGCGGGGCCTGCGATATAGGGGCCTTGCGTGCGGCCGGCGGCGATGGCGGCCTCGACGGGGGCGACGAGCTCTTCGGACTCGTCGGCTAGCAGATCGAGGTAGAAGCTGCCGCCGGCGTGCGTGAGGCCCGCGACGAAGGCGGCGACGGCGTAGCGCTCGGCATAGGTGAACGTGCCGGGCTCGGCGGGCTCGAGGAGGGCCTCGAAGCTGGCCTGGGCGTTGGAGACGGCGTCGGGGCGCGCGGAGCGGGCGGTCGCGATAGCGGCGGCAGCGCCGGTCGCGGTGTCGGACTCGGATTCGAGGCCGGCGAGGAGGTTGATGATGTCAGACATGTCTGGTCCTTTCTTAGAGCCCCAGATTGAGGTCGCCGGCGCGGTAGCGCTGGCCTGGGATGGCGTCGATGAGCTCGCGGGTAAACGGGCTGGCCGGGTGGGCGAAGACTTCGCGGGTGGTGCCGGATTCGAGTTGCTTGCCGTGGCGCAGGACGGAGACGGTGTCCGAAATCTGCGAGACGACGGCGAGGTCGTGCGAGATGAAAATATACGTGAGGTCGAGCTCGCGTTGCAGGCGGTCGAGCAGGCGCAGGATCTGGGCCTGGACGGTGACGTCGAGAGCGGAAACGGCCTCGTCGAGGATGACGAGCTTCGGCTCGACGATCATGGCGCGGGCGATGGCGACGCGCTGGCGCTGGCCGCCGGAGAGCTCACGGGGACGGCGCTCGGCAAACTGTGGGTCGAGGGCGACGAGGTCGAGGAACTCGCGGGCCTTCGTGCGGGCGGCGGACTTCGAGGCTCCTGTGAAGTTACGCAGCGGCTCGGCAATGATATCGCCGATGGACATGCGCGGGTTCAGCGAGGAGTACGGATTCTGGTAGACGAGCTGGATGCCACGGCGCAGCTCCTTGAGCTCAGCCTTCGAGTGCTGCGCCGTGACATCGTGGCCGCCGACGGTCACGGTGCCGAAGCTGGCTTGCTCGAACATGGAGATGATGCGGCCGGTGGTTGTCTTGCCGGAGCCGGATTCGCCCACGATGGCGTGGGTCGTGCCGCGGGCGACGTCGAAGCTCACGTGGTCGATGGCCGTGAAGTCGCCGAAGGTGCGCGTGAGGTCGCGGACCTGCACCAAGGTTTCCGATGCCGCCATCTTGCGCGGCGACGTAAAGGACTCGGGGTGGCGGTCGACGTCGGCGACGGTGAGGGAGGGGGCATCGGCAAGCAGGCGGCGCGAGTAGGGGTGCTGCGGGTCGGCGAAGACGCGTGCGGCGAGGCCTTCTTCGCGGACCTCGCCCTCTTCCATGACGACGATGCGGTTGGCGCGGTCGCCAGCCACGGACAGGTCGTGCGTGATGAAGAGGATGCCCAGGCCGAGCTCGCGGCGCATGTCGTCGAGGAGATCGAGGATGGTCTTCTGGACGGTGACGTCAAGGGCAGAGGTGGGCTCGTCAGCCACGATGAGGTCGGGCTCGAGGGCGAGCGCGGCGGCGATGAGCACGCGCTGCTTCATGCCGCCGGAGAGCTCGTGCGGGTATTGGCCGTAGCGGCGCTCGGGGTCGTCGATTCCGACGCGGGCGAGCCAGTCGAGGGCGGTGGCGCGCAGGTTTTGCGTGCGGCCGTGAATGCGCAGGCCTTCCTCGATGGAGTGGCCGATGGTCTTCAGCGGATTGAGTGAGTTGTTGGGATCCTGGGGGATGAGCCCGACGCGGGCGCCGCGCAGGGCGCGCCATTGCTTGTGCGTGAAGTGTGTGACGTCCTGGCCGTCGAAGGTGATGCGGCCGGAGTCGATGCGTGCGTTGGCCGAGTTGAGGCCGAGCGCGGACATGGCGGTGGTGGTCTTGCCGGAGCCGGACTCGCCGACGATGGCGGTCATCTCGCCGGGTTCGACGTGCAGGCTAATGCCCTGGACGGCGGGTTTATCGCCGTAGGAGACCGAAAGGTCTTCGATAGTGAGCAGCGTCATGCGCGGGCTCCTTCGCGGTTCTGGAGGCGTTGGGACAGGTAGTTGGCGCTCATCACGACGGCAACGATGGCCAGGCCGGGCAGGATGATGAGCCACCAGGAGGTGGCCATGAAGTCGCGTCCCTCGGCGATGATGAGGCCCCACTCCGGCGTGGGCGGCGGGGCGCCGTAGCCGAGGAAGCCCAAAATGGACAGCTGGAGGATGGCGGTGCCGAACTGCAGGGTGGCCAGGGCCAGGACAGGCGTGAGCGAGTTGGGCAGCACGTGGCGGGCGAGCACCTGCGCGGTGGTGGCGCCGGAGCCGTAGGCGGCCTCGACGAACTCGGAGTTGGCGACCGTCATGACCTGCGAGCGCGCGAGGCGGGCGAAGGCGGCGACGGTGGTCATACCGACGGCGAAGGCGGCCTGCAGTGAGCCGAAGCCGAGCAGGATGATGATTGACAGCGACAGCAGGATGCCGGGGATGGACAGCAGGACGTCGACGACGCGCATGAGCACGGTGTCGACCCAGCCGCGCAGCGTGCCGGCGAGAAGGCCGAGCAGCGTGCCGAGGACGAGGCCCACGGCGACGGCGATGAGCGCGCCGAGGAGCGACTGGCGGGCGCCGAAGATAACGCGGGCGAGCACGTCGCGGCCCACGGCGTCCGTGCCGAACCAGTGCGCGGAGTTCGGGGCCTGGAGGGCGACATCTGTGCCGGAGTACGGATCCGCGGAGGTGAACACGCCGGGGAAGAGCGCCCAGGCGAAGGCGACCACGAGGATGACCGCGGAGAGGACCACTGGGAGGACCACGGGGACAGTGGTGGTAAAGCGACGCATTAGGCGGTCCTTTCAAGCTGGGCGGAGGTGGAGGGGGCATCGGAAAGCGGGCGCTCGCGCAGGCGGACGTCGAGGACGGGGTAGAGCAGGTCGACGACGAGGTTGATGAGCACGTAGGCCGTGGCGGCGATGATGACGATGGCGAGCAGGACCGGGGTGTCGCGGTTGGAGACCGCCTGGACAGTGAGGTAGCCCAGGCCGGGGCGACCGAAGACGGTCTCGGTGACGACGGCGCCGCCCACGAGCTCGCCGAAGAGGAGGCCCACCATGGTGAGCGCGGGGAGGAGCGAGTTGTGCAGGATATTGCGCCAGAAGACCCAGGACTCGGAGGCGCCGCGGGCGCGGACGACCTGGACGAAGGTCATGGCGCGGGTGTCGTCGATGGACCGGATGAGCACCTGAGTGAGGGGTGCGGCCATGGGCACGGCGAGGGTGAGCGTGGGCAGGATGAGGCCCTCGAAGGGGCTCGGGTCGATGACGCGGACCCAGCCGAGTTTGAAGGAGAAGAACTGCAGCAGGAGGATGGCGATCCAGAAGCCCGGCAGGGAGACCATGAACGACGGCAGGGCACGGAAGAAGCCGCCCACGGCGGGGACCGTTGTGGCGAGGAACGCGAAGGCGAGCGCGACGACGATGGCCAGGGCGATGGAGCTCGCGGCGAGCGCGAGCGTGTGCGGCAGTGCGGTGGCGACCATGGAGCTCACGGCGGTGCCGGTCTGCGTGGAGATGCCGAAGTTGCCCGTGACGAAGCCGGCGAGCGAGGTGAGGTACTGCGTGAGCAGGGGCTTGTCGATGCCCATCTCCTCGCGGATGCCGTCAATCTCGGCCTGGGAGAGGCCCAGGGCCGGGTCGCCGAAGCGGGCCATGACGCCGTCAGAGGGCAGGGCCGAGAGCAGGAGGAAGGCGACGGTGAAGGTGATGAACAGGACGAGGACGGCCTGTCCGATGCGGCGTGCGATGTGGGCCATTACTGGGCCTCCTTGGCGGCGTGGTCGATGTAGGCCTCGTAGCACCAGGGACGCGCGACGGCCTCGGGGCTAAATCCCTTGAGGTAGGGCGCGACGGCGTAGACAACGGGTTCTTCGAAGAGCGGCAGGGAGTAGGACTGCTCGGTGATGTAGTCCTGGACGTCCTCGGTGGCCTGTTTGCGCTCGGCGTCGGTGGGCGCGGAGATGACCGTGGTGAGCAGGTCCTCGAGGTGCTGGTCGATGGGGTTGCCCTTGGCGTCCTGGTTGAGGAAGGCGTCGCGGTTGGTGACCGAGTACAGCGAGTGGATGGCGTCGTAATCCGCGCGGCCGACCATGGAGTGATAGACCTGGATTTTGTCGATGTCCTTGGCATCCGCGTTCTGCGTGGCTTGGTCGCCGGCGTTGATGAGCCATTCGATGCCGAGCTCGCGCATGTCTTCCTGGACCATGGTCTGGACCTCCTTGGAGCGCGGTTGCGGCAGGGCGGTGTTGACGCGCAGGGTGAGGCGTTGGCCGTCCTTGACGCGGATGCCGTCTTCGCCGGGGACCCAGCCAGCCTCGTCGAGGAGCGCCGTGGCGTGTTCGGGGTCGTAGGAGTAGGCGGCGGACTGGTCCTTGTAGCCCAGACCGGTCGCGGCGACGGTGGACGTGGCCAGGGGGTAGGTGGGCGAGAAGAGGATGCGCATGATCTCTTCGCGGTTGATGCCATTCATGATCGCGTCGCGCACCCGCTTGTCCTTGAGGATGGGGTGGTTGAAGCGGAAGGCGAGCTGGTTATTCATCGAGTTAGTGCCGCGGGCGATGATGTTGATGCCCTGGGCCTCGAGCTGCTTTTCCACGGGTGCGGAGACCTGGCGGGCGATCTGTGCTTGGTCGGAGACGAGCGCGCCGGCGCGGGTGGATTCCTCCGCGGCGAGGCGGTAGTGGATGCCATCGAGACGAGCGCGGCCCTGGTGGCGGGCGGCGGGCGGGGCCCAGTTGTAATCGTCGCGCGCGGTGAGGTCGAGGGCGGTGTTGAGCGTCTCGCCTGTGATGACGAAGGGACCGGAGCCGATGACGGCCTCGGCGTTGCCGGGGGCAAAACCCTCGTTGTCGAGCTGCAGCGTGGAGTCGGCGACGAGGCCCGCGTTGTAACCGGCGGTGGCCTGGGCGAAGCCGGGCGAGGGCGCCGAGAAGTAGAACTTCACGGTGTCGTCATCGACGACCTCTCCGTGGTCGTAGTTCGTAATCTGCTCCGAGGAGTTGAGCGTGCGCGACTTATCGCCCTTGCCGTAGAGGTCGAAGTTCGCGACGACGTTTTCGGCCGTGAGCGGCGTGCCGTCAGAGTACGTAACATCGGTGCGGATGTTGAAGGTGTACTCCGTGGCGTCCGCGTTGATCTTAGGCAGGTCGGTGGCGATCCACGGGGAGAGCTGAAGCGTTTCCGGATCTTGGTAGAGCAGGCGGTCGGTGACCTGGTTGACCACGCCGCCGTTGGGGTAAAAGCCTGCGGCCGGCGGATAAAGCGTCCTAAACATTTGGGGCTCGAGGTAGGTAATCCAATTCTCGTCGGTAGACGCCGACGATGAGGATGGAGACGCGCAGCTCGTCACCGCCCCGGCGAGGGCGAGAGCCAGCGCGGCGGCGAGCGTCGCACGGAAGGGAGATTTCACGGTTTTCCTTTAGCGTTGAAGTTTAACGAGAGTGAACAGTACACCACGGTGGACGATTTTGTCTCATCTTTACATACTGATCTGTCTAGTAGTACTGTCAACGAGGTGACTGATAATAAAATTCCTTCCGCCGCTCCGGCGATTGCGATCGTGGGCGCGGGTCCGCGCGGCGTCTCGCTCGTCGAGCGCCTGGGTGCCTACCTGCGCGAGCCTGCCTACGCGGGACGTGCGGTGGAGCTCCACATCATCGATGACGCTCAGGTTGGCTCCGGCCGCATCTGGAACACGGAACAGACCCGTACGCTGTGCATGAACACGCTGGCCGGCGCCGTGACGCTCTTTACCGAGCCGGGCTCCACGGTGGGTGCGCCGGTGCTTGAAGGCCCTACGATGTTCGAGTGGATTCAGGCGCTGCGCGGCGAGGAAATTCCGGCCGCGAAGGCCGCGCTCGTGGAGCGTTACCCCGCGCACGTACCGGATGAATTTAAAGCCGAGCTGGATGCCACTGTGCCGGAGTCGAACCCGTCGCGCGCGCTCTACGGCGAGTACATCGCGTGGGTCTTCGAGGTCGCGCTGGGCGAGCTGCCGGAGACGGCGACGGTGGAGCGCCACGCAGCCCGCGCGGTGCGCCTGACTGAGAGCGACGGCGTGGACGGCATCGAGCTCTCCGACGGCACGCGCATTGAAGCCGCGACAACCGTCATAGCCTCGGGCTGGACGACGCCTGCGCTGAACGCGGAGGAGCGCGCGCTCGCGGCTGCGGAGATTGAGTGGGTCGCGCCGGCCAACCCGGTGGAGCAGAACCTGAGCGCCGTGCCTGCGGGCGAGGACGTGCTCGTGCGTGGCTTGGGCATGGGCTTCTTCGACGTCATGGCGCGCCTCACCATGGACCGCGGCGGCCGCTTCATTGAGGATGACTCGGCGCGCGCCGGGCTGCGCTACATCGCATCCGGCCGCGAGCCGCGCCTTATCGTCTCCTCGGGCCGCGGCTACCCGTACTTGCCGAAGAGCGAGTATCACTCGCTGCCGCCCAAGGCGAACCTTGAGCGCCTGCGTACGACCATCGCGGATAACCAGGTGGAGGCGGGCTCCAACTCGCTCAACTTTGGCCGAGTGCTGTGGCCGGCGCTCGTGCGCGATGCGTTTGCGGAGTACTACCGCACGCTCGCCGAGGTACGCCCCGAGGCGCTCACCGTCCCGCTCGCCGAGATTCTCGCGACCATTGACGAGGACCTGCCCGTCGACCAGTTCGACGCGACGGTCACCCCGGCCGCGCTCGAGGCCAAGCTTGGCCGTGCCACCTCCGAGCCCTTTGTTCTTACCGACTGGTTCTACCCGCTCGCCGGCACCGAAGGCATGACGCGCGAGGAGCTCACCGCACATATTGCAACGGGCATGGAACGCGACATCGCGGAGGCCGTCGCCGCGCGTCGCTCGCCGCTCAAGGCGGGCCTGTGGGCGATCTCTGCGGGCCGCAAGCCCTCGTCCATCGCAGGCTCGAATGGACGGTTCTGCTGGGACTCGCGCTCGGGATCCTTCAACCAGTTCATGGCGCTAGGGCAGATGGTGGGCTCGGGCCCGCCGCTGTTCCGTACGCGTGAGCTCCTCGCGCTCGTCGATGCCGGGCTGGTCACGTTTCTCGGCGCACGCCCAGCCTTGGCGCTCGCCGACGGTGAGGTGACGCTCACGGCGGGGACGAAGGCGGCATCGGCAAGCGTGCTCATTGATGCGTGGATGCACAGCCCGGACGTGCGGCACCGCGCGGACCCGCTCACGCTGTCGCTGGGGGAGCGCGTGCGGCCGTTCGTGGATGACGGGCGGGAGACCGGTTCGCCGGAGACGACGCACGAGCGCCGGACCGTGCACGCGGACGGCGCGGTGGACGAGCGCCTGCACGTCGTGGGCATTCCGACGTACGCGCAGTGGCCGGATACGACGATTTCGCCGATGCCGGGCACAGACCCGCTCATGCTGCAGGAAACCGACCGCACCGCGGCGGACCTGCTCGCGCTTATTTAGTCGCGGCCGAGGGCGGCGCGCTGCGCGAGCTCGAGGCGCGGGCGGACCTGGACCTCGGTGAGTTGGGTCGTGGGGCCGGCGTCGACGACGGCGCGGATGGCGCGGGCGACCTCGACCGGCGCGATGACGTGTTCCGGGTTGTAATCCTGCAGGCCCTGCAACATGGGTGTGTCCGTGGGGCCGGGCGCCACGGTGGAGACGCGAATATCGGGCTCGGCGAGGCGCAGGCCATCCGCGAGGGCGTAGAGCGCGTGCTTCGTTGCGGCATAGATGACGTTGTCTGCATAGGAGTGACGGCCCGCGCCCGAGTTGATGAAGACCACGGTACCGCCCGCTGCGCGCAGAGCAGGCAGGAGCAGGCGGGTGACCTCGGCGGGGGCGTGAACGTTGAGATCCATCTGCGCGCGCCAGTCCGCGGGGCGGGCCGAGTCGACCGAGAAGTGCTCGGCGCGGGCGGCGGCGTGGACGAGGACGTCGACGCGCTCGAGCTCCGGCAGCGGGAGGTCCTCGATATCGGCGACTAAGTCGATGGCGACGGGCGTGATGTTGTCGAGGCCCTCGAGCGCCTCGGCACGACGGCCCAGCGCGTAGACGTGGTGGGTGCGGGCCAAGTCCGCGATGATTTCGCGGCCCATGCCGCCGGTGGCTCCGGTTACTACTGCGATTTTATCCATGCGTACAACCCTAGCGGCGTGCGACCGCCGCGGCGCCATGTTCGAGCAACTGGCCGGACAGCTTCAGCAGCCTGGGCAGGGGCATCGCCTTGCCTGTAGTGACCCAGTGCCGGTCAAGGCCCACGGAGCTCGACACCATGAAATTGTTGACCATGGCCTGCTCCGCGGCGGGCAGATGCGCGAAAGGATTGAAGTGCTCTCGGTTATGCCGCAGGTTCGCCGCGTTCACCCGGTGCGCGAGCTCCGCTCCGGTCGAGGGCGCGACCAACGAAGGGCTCGAGCCGGTCGCGGATGCGGAGTACGACGCGCTCTAAAACCGCATGCAAAAGGCGCGCTTCCCGTTGCGGGAAGCACGCCTTTGAGCGTGTGAACTAGGCCTCGCGGTGAGCGGCGGCCTTGTCGAAGACAGGAAAGAAGCCGTCCTCGCCGTAGTTCTCGAGCGGCGGCAGGTTGTTGAGGGTTTCCATGTCGGCGTCCGAAATCTCGAACTCGACGTCGGCGTTGGAGTCGATGCGCTCGTGGTCGCGGACTTGGGCAGGGAGATAAGCCCCAGCTTATTTAGGGACTCGGTAATCGACGCGAGGGCGGTGTTGTGGTCTTTGATCTCGCCCTGGATCTTGGTGGTGACACAAAGTTCTTCGCGCGGGCGATGCTACGGCCTACACCCGCCTCGTTGCCGTACGCCTGTGCGGTGTCGATGTGGCGGTAACCGTGTGCGATGGCGTGGTAGACGGGCTCGACGACAGCGTCGTCATCGATAAGTCAGGTGCCTAGTTCGAGCTGGGGATGGTGTGATTGTCGTTGAGTGTGAGCGTCTGGTCGAACATGGGTGTATTCTGCGCTGAGGAACGGGGAACCGCATGACGCTGAGCATGCTTTTCGAACAGTAGTTTGCACATGTCGGGCGGGTGAATAAACTGTGTTGCGTGACTGGATCAGGTGTTCGAAAGCTCGGCGAGGACAAAGCGTCCCGCGTCGCGGCTTTGCGCGCCCAGGTTGCGGCCATGGAGTCTGGATCGGCGCTGGCGGGAAGCGGTGCGGCGGCTCGCGTGCTGCGTGCTGTGCCCGACGCGGAACCGCCGGTCGAGGGCGCTGACCTGCTGGAAGTGGGCGGCGATTTGGCGCGCTTGTTGCCGGGTGGCGGGCTGGAGCGCCGTGCGGTCACGGAGTTGAACGACTGTCCGGCGCTCGCAGTGGAACTGCTTGCGCGGGTTACGCGGGCGGGTGGGTTCGCCGCTGTTGTGGGGTGGCCCGAACTCTCTCTCGCACGGGTGATCGACGAGGGGGAAGCGGCGCGGATCATCGCGGTGCCGGACCCGGGTGCGCAGCCGTGGGAGGCCACGAGCGTGCTCGTTGAGGGTCTCGATCTTGTCATCCATCACGGCGCGGCCGCGGAGCTCAGCCCTACGCGGGCGCGCCCCATCTTAGCGAAGCTGCGTGCGGGGCATGCGGCGCTCGTCACGGTAGGCCCGCACCTGCCGGGCGCGCGGTTGACGTTGCGCGGTGAGGTGACGACCTACCGGGGCATCGGCCGCGGGGCGGGACGCATTCGCGGTGTGGACCTTGCGGTGACGGCGCGGACGAAGCGGGGCGAGCAGCGCGGCACCGTAACCGCCGGGCAGCGGCGCCGTTTGGAGCTCGTATGAGCGCGCCAGCAGTGCGCAGAAAGCGGCATGGCTCGCGCGCGGCGGGCATGCGTGTTGCGGCGCTGTGGTTTCCGGATTGGCCGGTGCAGGCCGCGGACTTGGACGAGGAGGTGGCGCCGGGCGTGGTTGCGGGGCCGGTGGCGGTGGCGGCGAACCATCACGTCGAGGTGTGCAACGGACCGGCGCGCGGGGCCGGCGTGCGGCGTGGCATGCGCGTGCGTCAGGCACAGGCGGTGTGCCCGGAGCTGGTCGTCCTCGATGCAAACCCGGAGCGTGACGGCGCGGTCTTTGGGGCGATTGCGGACTCGCTCGATGACGTGGCGTCCTCGGTGGAGATCCTGCGGCCGGGGCTGGTGATCGTGGACCTCGCGGCGGCGGGTGCGTTCCATGGTGGGGAAGATCGCGCGTTGGAGATGCTCATCGACGCCACCGCACGCGCGGGTGTGGATTGTCTTGTGGGCGCGGCGGACGAGATTGCCACGGCGCTCATCGCGGCTCGGCATGCCGGGCGCGGCGCGGTTGTCGCGGCGGGCGAGTCGCGGGAGTTTCTCGCGGGTGAACCGGTGGGCGTGCTCATCGCGGAAGCAGCGCTGGGCGTGGATGCGCGGCTCGTGGAACAACTGGGCAAGCTTGGCGTGCGACGTTTGGGCGAGCTCGCCGGGCTGCCGCGCGGGCAGGTTGTCACGCGCTTTGGACAGGCGGGTGCGAAGGCCCAGTCCATCGCGCAAGCCACGCCCGACCGTCGTGTCGCGCCGGAGCTGGCGGTCACGGAGCTGCGCGTGGGGCTTACCCCGGAAGAGCCCATCGAGCGTGTCGATGCCGCTGCATTCGCCGCGCGCCAACTCGCCAGCTTGTTGCATGGCAAGCTCGACGCGGCGGGACTCGTGTGCGTGCGCCTCGAGGTCGTCGCGGAGTTCACGAGCGGCCAGCGCCTGGAACGCGTGTGGCGCACGCGCGAGGCCTTGGATGAGGAAGCGACGGCCAACCGGGTGCGCTGGCAGCTTGATGGGTGGCTGAGCACGGCGCGGGCGGCGGAGGCTGGGGGCATCGGAAGGCTGGAGCTTGTTCCGGTGGAAGTAGCGCCGCCGGAGGCGGGTGAGCTCTTTGGCGCGCGGACGAGCGATGAGCAGGTGCGGCGCGCGGTGGCGCGCGTACAGTCGCAGCTGGGCGTGGATAAAGTGCTGGTCCCGCGGCCGGCGGGCGGGCGCGGCGTGGCTGAGCGCGTGGAATTCGTGCCCTATGGCGAGGCGCGCGACCCGGCGCCACGGGGCACGTGGCCGGGCCGGATTCCGGGGCCGCTGCCGGCGCGGCTGGGTGGCGGCATGAACCATCCTGCTTCGCGTTTTTACCTGGTGAGCGCGAAAGATGAGCCGGTTATCGTTACGGCGGAGGCGGAGCTCAACGCCGAGCCCTATGCCGCGAAGTGGGGCGCGTACGTCTACCGCGTGGCGGGCTGGGCAGGGCCCTGGCCCGTGGATGCACAATGGTGGACGGCGGAGCCGGGAAGCCGAGTGGCGCGGCTGCAGCTCGTGGGACAAGCCGACGGCGAGGAGGTGCAGCGGGCGTGGCTGCTGTACTTCGCGCGCGGGGCGTGGCGTGTGGAGGCGGCCTATTTTTAGGACAGGATGTCGATGACCAGGCGCGTGGGTTCTTCGAGAGCCTGCACGGAGTAGGCGTGCTGGCCCTTGAGCCCGATGAAGAATTGGGAGCGGCCCTCAAAGGTGCCGACGGGGACGACTTGGGTGATAAAACCGCCGTGGCCGTCCGTGGTCTTCAGGCCGGGGTCGTCGTGGCCTACCTCGAAGGGGAGGACGGTGCCGTCGATGTTGACGTTGAGGGCGGCGTCGCCGTCGACCTTGACGGTGTTGCCGGAGCCCTGCTGCGTGGGGCGGTCCGTAAAGTCGATGAACCAGCCCGGCGTGCCGGTGCCTTCGAGATCAAAGACGACGCGCTCGAAGCCCTCGTGCTTGCCCGTGCGGATATTGGTGACGAGCAGCTGACTAGGCGCGCCGGGGCGCTCCGTCTTGAGGGTGGTGTTGGCGTCTCCCAAGGGAGTGAGTCCGGCGCCGGTATTCCCGGACTCGGCGGACGCGGCCATCGTCTTCAGCGTGGTGCTGGCAGACGAGGCCTCGTGTGCGGCCGGAGTGCTGGTGGGAGCGGCGGAGCATGCGGTGAGAGCCAGGACGCAGGCGGCGCCGAGAGCACACGCGAGTGCGGCGGACGGAGTGGCCTGAGAGGGATGCATTCCTCCACCGTAAAGGTTCACTGGAGAAAGCGAAAATTACTATCGTGAGAAAGCACATTTCTTAACCGGATTGTTGTCAAAGCTATGCTGGGGGACATGACTTCCACGCACAACTTGTGCTCCGACGCGTACCTGCACGGCGATCCGGAGCCGCTGCCCGGTACCGCGAAGCAAGAGTCCGTCTATGTTCTCTTTGAACAGCCAGGCCGGTGGTCGCACGACATTATGGACGGCCACACGTTTGGCGAGGAGCTCACGGCGCAACTCAAAGCGAAGATGAAGGGCCAGGCTGGCCTGCAGCTCATTCGCCTGCCAGGTCGTGAGGGCCGTGACGTCGGTAAGTTGCACCGTTGCTACCTCGTGTGGGCGAAGGAGCAGGTGATGGAGCTGCTCCTGCTGGAAAAGCCGGAAGACATGCTCGACCTGGATCTCACCGGTCCGGGCCGCAATGGCGGCGAGCCTGTCGATACCCCCTTGGTGCTGGTATGCACGCACGCCAAGCGCGACCAGTGCTGCGCTATCAAGGGCCGTCCGCTCGCTGCGGCGCTCAACGAGGAATTCCCCGGCAAGATGGTCTGGGAAGCCTCGCATATGAAGGGTCACCGCTTCGCGCCGACGCTGCTGCTTATGCCGTGGGCGTACTCCTTTGGCCGGCTCAATGAGGAGGCGGCGCGCCAGATGACGCGTGCGGCGCTGCGCGGCGAGATGTTTGTTCCCGCCAATCGCGGCTCCGGCCTGCTGCCCCCGCGCGGGCAGGTGGCGGAGCTGGCTGTCGCGGCCATGCTCACGGGGCTGCACTACGGCGAACTCGAGGTGGTAGACCCCGGCGAGGGTGCCGTCACCGTGCGCCACCCGGATGGGCGTGCGTGGCGTGTGACGCTTACCCAGCGCGAGGTTTACGGGATTGTCTCCTCGTGTGGGGACGAGCTGAAGACGTCGCAGGCGTGGGTCGCGGATTCCGTAGAGACGCTCTAGAACGAAGCGCGGCCCCGTCCTCGTGTGAGGGCGGGGCCACGCGCATGCGCGGGGACTTAGCGGCGCATGATCTTGGCGGAGAGCCAGTTGCCGAAGAACTGGGCTGCTTGGACCATGACGATGATGATAAGCGTCGCGACGACGGTGACTTCCCAGTCGAAGGAGCGGTAACCGTAGACGATGGCGAAGTCACCCAGGCCGCCGCCGCCCACGTAACCGGCCATCGCGGACATGTCGATGATGCCGATGAAGAGGAAGGCGTAGCCAAGGACCAGCGGGCCGAGGGCCTCGGGGACGATGACGGAAGTGATGATCTTCCAGGGGCTCGCCCCCATGGCGCGGGCGGCCTCAATAACGCCCGGGTCAATAGCCATGAGGTTTTGCTCGACGATGCGCGCCACGGCGAAGGTCGCAGCGATGACCATGACGAAGGTCGCGGGGTTACGGCCGATAGACCCGCCCATGACGGCAACGGTGAGCGGCTGGACGAAGGCCAGCAAAATGATGAACGGGATAGGGCGGACGAAGTTCACCGCGACGTTGATGAGGAAATAGATGAACTTGTTTTGCAGGATTCCGCCGGGGCGGGTGGTATAGAGCAGGACGCCCAACGCCAGGCCCAGGATGCCCGCCACGAGAAGCGTGACGGAGACCATGATGAGCGTGTCGACGATGGCGGTGACGAGGGTATCGCCTAGGCGATCCCAGTCTGCGGCGAGGGTGGTGACGGTCATCGCTGAATCTCCTCAATGTCGGTGGTGCGGGCAAGCGTGGCGTAGAACTCCTCGATGGCGGCGTCGGGGCCGTTGAGGCGGACCGTCACCTTGCCAAAGGAATGCCGCTGCAGCGTCGTGATGCCGCCGTGGACGATGGCGATGGTCACTCCAGCTTCGGCGAGCTTCGCCGCGGCGTTAAAGAATCCGGAGTGTTCGGTGAGGTTGACGGTAAACAGGCGTCCCTCGTGGGCGAGTAGGTCATCGGCCTCGACGAGGTCCGGGGTATTGCGCAGCGAGGTTGACACGAACTTCGCGGCGGTGTCCGTCTGCGGGTGCGAGAAAACCTCGTAGACCGAGCCGTTTTCGACGACGCGGCCGTTTTCCATGACCACGACGTGGTCCGCGATGGAACGCACGACCTCCATCTCGTGAGTGATGACGACGATGGTGATGCCTAGTTCCTTGTTGACGCGGCGCAGGAGTTCGAGGACCTCGTGCGTCGTGGTGGGGTCGAGGGCGCTCGTCGCCTCGTCTGCGAGCAGCAGGGAGGGGTTGACCGCAAGCGCACGAGCGATGCCCACGCGCTGCTTCTGGCCGCCGGAGAGCTGCTCCGGGTAGTTGCCGCCCTTATCGGCCAAGCCGACGAACTCGAGAAGTTCCTTGACGCGCTTGGTGCGCTCGGCCTTGGGCATGCCCGCCAGCTGCAGCGGGTATTCGATATTGCCTGCCGCGGTGCGGGAGGTGAGCAGGTTGAACTGCTGGAAGATCATGCCGATGTCGCGGCGGATGGTGCGCAGCTTCTTCTCCGGCAGGCCCACGATGGATGTGCCGTCGAGGAGCACGTCACCGGAGGTGGGCGTGTCGAGGGCGTTGATCATGCGCACGAGCGTGGACTTACCGGCACCGGAGTAGCCGATGATGCCAACGATCTGTCCGGGCTCGATGGCGAAGCTGACGTCCTGCAACGCGGCGGTTTCGGTCTTCTTGTTCTTGAAGACCTTGCTCAAGTTGCGGAACTCGACGCGCGTGCCGTGGCGTTGCGGCAAAGATGTGGTCACGAGTGGGGTCCTTTATGGGTTCAAACTATGGGTGTTCTTGTCGGGCTTTGAGTGTGCCCGACGCGGCTGACAATGTCGACTGCAGCGTCACTACAGCGTCTGCTGCACCGTATTTAACAAGAAGACGGTGGTGAAAAGGGGTGCGACCCCCGGTGCGTGCGCAGGGAGCCGGGGGTGCGGGAGTGAAAGGGGAAGGGGAGAGGGGTCGGGACTAGAGCTGCTCAGTGAGACGGTCGACGATGGCCTTGAGCTCCTCCGGGGTGCGCTCGACCTCAACCGAGGTGCCCTTGGAGTCCTCGGAGACGGCTGCCTGGACGGCATCGGAATGCCAGACCTCGGCGAGCTTGGTGATGTTTTCGTTGGTGGCGTCCTCGGCGCGAACGACGAAGGCGTTGATGTAGGGCTCGGCCTCTTCGGAGTTTGGGTCATCCTGGAAGACGGAGGTCGTCGGGTCGATGCCGGCGCGGTCGAGGAACGAGTTATTGATGATCGCCGGGGTGCCCTCGCCGTAGGCGGCCGGGGTCTGGGCGGCATCGACGGCGGTGACCTTCACCTTGGAGGCGCCCTCGTCGATATCGGCGATGGCCGGGGTAATGAGGCCTTCCTTCTTCAGCTTGACCAGGTCAGCCTGGACGAGCACGTTGATGGCGCGGCCCTGGTTGGTGGAGTCGTTCGGGATAACGATTTCCTGGCCCTCGATGCCGTCGAGGGAGTCGTGGTCCTTCCAGAACAGGGCGAGCGGAACGATCTCGGTGGCGACGATCGGCACGAGGTCGGTGCCGTTGGCCTTGTTGTACTCGGAGAGGAACTTGAGGTGCTGGAAGTTGTTGGTATCCAGGGCGCCCTGGTCGAGGGCCTGGTTCGGGGTGGTGTAATCCGAGAAGTTCTGGATTTCGACCTTGAAGCCTTCCTTCTTAGCTTCGTCCTCGAAGGCGGCCCAGGCCTTCTTGGAGGCATCCGTCGTGCCGACCTTGATGGTGGGGTTATCGCCGGAGGCGGAATCCGACGAATCGGAGGAAGAGCAGGCGGCGAGGCCGGTGGCGGAAATGGCCACGGCGGCGGTGGTGGCGAGAACGCGACGGAGGAACATGATGGAGACTTTCTTACTTGGGGTAATTTGCTGTTGCTCAACGTAGCAACGAACGAACCGCTTTGTCTATCCCGGGTCGGACGAACGGAAAGTTTTGATTGGAACGAGTTTTCGAAATATCATGTGGCGCATGAGGTTCAATGGAGGCGAGGCGCTGCCGTGGTCACGCGTGGAGCGCATCCTGTCCGGCCGCCCTGGGCCTACGCCCGTGCCTGCCGATGCCCCCTCGGCGCTCGAGGTGGCTCTCGCCGGGGCTTCCGATGCCGCCGCGCGGGGCCGCGCGCAGGGTCCCGCCTTTGCGGAGCTCCATGCCGTTTCGTCCTACTCTTTCCTTGACGGTGCCTCGGAACCAGAGGATATGGTTGCCCGCGCGCTGGAGCTGGGGCTCTCGGGGCTCGCGATCCTGGATAGGGACGGTTTTTATGGCCTTATGAAGTTTGTGGAAGCCGCAGCGGAGGCGGGTTTACCGGCGGTCTATGGCGTGGAGCTCTCGGTCGAGCGGGCGCCTGGCGACACGGCGCGCGGCACGCGTCCTGCGGGAATTGTGGCGACGGAAGGCCGGCGGCTCACGGTGCTCGCGCGCACGCCGGAAGGCTACCGGCGGCTGAGTCGACTCGTCGCCCGCGCGCGCATGGATGCGCGCGCAAAAGGCGAGGTTGCCTACCCGCCGCTCGAGGCGATTCTGGACGATCTGGGGGAGGAATGTCTCTATCTTCTGGGCCACGAGTGGATTGACTCTTTCGATATCTTTAGCGAAAGAATAAAAATAGACAGCTTGGTTTTGGAGTATGTCTGCGAGCAGCTGCCGGAGGACGCGGACCGCCACGCGGCGCTCGACGAGCTGCGCGACCGTCGGCCCGGGCTGCGCGCCATCGCGACGGCGCGGCCCGCGGCGGCGACCCGCGATCGCGCGCGGCTGGCCGGTGCAAAGCGGGCGCTTGCGCGCCGCAACTCCGTGGGCGAGGCGGAGCCTAATGCGCATCCCATGGGGGCGAGCTGGATGCGCGGCGGAGCGCAGATGGCGAAACTGCTGCCGGGGCGCCCCGAGCTGCTCGCGGAAACGCTGCGCGTGGTGGAGGAGTGCTCCTTTACGTGGACCTCGCTCGCCCCGCGTCTGCCGGACTATGGCGTGCCGGAGGGGCACACGGAGATGTCCTGGCTCGAGCACCTCACGTGGGAACGTGCCGAAGTCCGCTACGCTTCGCGTGACGCCGATATTAGGGAACGGGCGTGGACGCAGATCGAGTATGAGCTGGGGGTCATCGAGAAGCTCGGCTTCCCAGGCTACTTCCTCATCGTCTGCGACCTCGTGGACTTCTGTAAGAAGACGAATATCCTGTGTCAGGGTCGCGGCTCGGCGGCGAATTCCGCAGTGTGCTTCGCGTTGGGCATCACCAACGCCGAGCCGATTTCCGCGGGCCTGCTCTTCGAGCGCTTTCTCTCGCCGGACCGTGACGGCCCGCCCGATATCGATATCGACATCGAGTCAGGGCGGCGCGAAGAAGTCATCCAGTATGTCTACGAGTCACACGGGCGCGAGCGCGCGGCGCAGGTCGCCAACGTCATTACGTACCGGCGCAAGGGCGCCACGCGCGACGCGGCCCGCGCGTTGGGCTACCCGCAGGGCACCGCGGACGCATGGGCCAAGGGCAAGGGCGAGCCGCCGGAGAACGTGCGGCAGCTTGTGGAACAATTCAAGGGACAACCGCGGCACCTGGGCATTCACTCCGGTGGCATGGTGCTGTGCGACCGGCCGATTTCGGACGTCGTGCCCATGGAGTGGGCGCGCATGGAAGCTCGCTCGGTCCTGCAATGGGATAAGGATGACTGCGCGGCGGCGGGGCTCGTGAAGTTCGACCTACTGGGCTTGGGCATGCTGGAAGCTCTGCATCACATGCTCGATCTGGTGGAGGAAACGACCGGACGCGTGGTCAACCTGTGGGAGCTGGACCTCGCGGACGGGGAAGTCTACGACATGCTCTGCCGCGCGGATGCTGTGGGTGTGTTCCAGGTTGAGTCGCGCGCGCAGCTGTCCACGCTGCCGCGCCTGAAACCGCGGCGCTTCTTTGACCTCGTGGTGGAGGTGGCGCTCATCCGACCGGGCCCCATCCAGGGCGGCTCGGTGCACCCGTACCTGCGCCGCCGCGATGGGATTGAGCCGGTGACGTATGAGCACCCGGTGCTCGAGAAGTCGCTGGGCAAGACACTGGGCATTCCGCTGTTCCAAGAGCAGCTCATGCAGATTGCTGTCGACGCTGCGGGATTTTCCGGTGCGGAGGCCGACAGCCTGCGCCGCGCGATGGGCTCCAAGCGCTCGCCGGCGAAGATGGCGGCGTTGCGCGACCGCTTCTACACCGGCCTGCGCGAGACCAACGGCATCACGGGGCAGACCGCGGACACGCTGTGGAACAAGATTGTGGCGTTTGCGGCTTACGGCTTCCCGGAGTCGCACTCGCAGTCTTTCGCCTCGCTCGTCTATTTCTCGGCGTGGTTCAAGCGTTACTATCCGGCGCAGTTCTGCGTTGGCCTGCTGCGCGCGCAGCCCATGGGCTTTTACTCGCCGCAATCGCTGATCCAAGACGCGCGGCGGCACGGGATTTCGATCTTGCCGGTGGACGTCAATGCGTCGGGCAAGGAAGCCCGCGTCGTGCCGGTCGAAGGCTCTGCCAGCGGCTTTGGCATCCGCGTGGGCCTCAACCTGGTCAAAGGCTTGGGTGGGAAGGCTGCGGAGCGGGTGGAGGCGGCATCGGCAAGCGCGGCGTTTGTGGATATCTCAGACCTTGCACGCCGGGCGGACCTTAATGTCGAGCAGGTCGAGGCGCTTGCGACCGCGGGCGCGCTGGATTGCTTCGGCGTGGACCGCCGCCAGGCGCTGTGGCAGGCGGGCGTGGCCGCGACGGAACGCACCGGGATGTTGCCGGGGCTCTCCGCGATTGAGGCGCCGTCGCTGCCGGGGATGAGCGCGTTCGAGCTCATGGCCACGGACATTGCGGCGACCGGGGTGACGGCTGACCATCAGCCCATGGATTTCGTGCGCGCGAACTTAGAACTGCACGGCGTGCTCACGGCGCGCGACCTCAAGCGTGTGGAGGATGGCTCGCGCGTGCGGATCGCGGGGATTGTCACGCACCGCCAGCGGCCGCAGACCGCGTCCGGCGTGACCTTCTTTGGACTGGAAGACGAGACGGGGTTGCTCAACGTCATGGTGACGCCCGGGCTGTGGGCGCGGCATAAGACGCTCGCGCGCACGGCGCGGGCGCTCGTCGTGCGCGGCATCGTGCAGAATGCCTCGGGGGCGGTGACCGTGGCCGCGGACAAACTCGAGCCACTCGAATTATCCGAGTGGCTCTCAAGGGGGTCGCGGGACTTTAGATAGTGGCGGGTGTAGAGTCGGCGCGCTCGTCTGCGCTCATGCCCAGCGAGATGGTGCCGAGCTGGGTTAGCGAGACTCCAAACATAAGCACGCCAGCGAGCATGCCCGCGGAGCGGAGTACTTCTGGCCACGGGATGTCTGAACCAGTGAGATTGAGGAGCGGGAGGAATAGCAGCGCTACCATAAGTCCGCCCAGAACGAAGAGAGCGAAGCTCAACGAATGGGGGCGCGCGCGATCGATGCGTGCACGCTGGTATTCGTCCGCGAAACCGGGATCCGAATTGTCTTTGCCAATAGTCTTTTGGAGACCTCCAATCGCCACCAACATGAGGATTATGCCAAAGACCCAGAGATAAATGGCCCACTCTATCTCGAGGGAATTGAGCGCGACTGCAACAAGTAGCGGGACGAGGGAAACAAGTGCAAGGTGCAAGAAGTTCTGACGTGACATGGTCGTTTCCTTTGAACTAGGCGGGATGGGGTTATTCGGAGGAGATGAGCTCGTCGCGGTTGATTTTTCCGGCGAGGGAGCGGGTGACGGTGAAGGGGACAAAGGCGAGCTGGGCGCAGATGAGCTTGAAGTAGATGTGCGCGACGAAGACGCCGTCCATGAAGCCGGTGAGGCGGGCGCTGACCGCGATGAGGCCGGTAACGATGAGGAGCCCGATGCTCGCCATGAGCGCAGCGCGGAGACCATCGTTGCGGGCCTCGGCGAGGCGCTGGAGCTCGTACTCGTCGAGTGCCTCGGGGCGCGAGCCACAGGGACGGGCATTCGGGGCAGAAGCAATGTGTCTGTATTTAGGGAAACTGCAGCGTTTGGGTGTGTGCGCTGCAGATTTTCGTTAGCCTGAATGGGTAAGGAGTTAGTAGACCAATCATGGAAAAGCTTTCACGCAATGAATAGAGACAGCAGTAAGAAAAATTCTGACGGCGTCTCGGGGGTCTCGAATTCCTCCGGTGACCAAGCCGATGACCGCGCGTCGAACTTTGAACGCAACGCGCACGCCAGCCCGCGGGCCGATGCCCACGGGCTGAAACCAGCGACCACGGTGGAGCCCACCGTGGCGGACCGCAGCCGCACGCGCACCGCCAAGCGGATTCTCAAAGACATCATTTATCCGCACAATATCCACCCGGCGCTGGTGCCTGGCGTGTCCATCGACTCACAGAAAGTGCGCTACGGCGTGGATAAACCCATCCTCTTCGTCGTGGGTGGCCTCATCATCGCCTTCGTCGTCTGGGGTGTGGCCAAGCCACAACAGGTCTTTGACATCTCGTCTACGGCTCTGACCTGGGTCATGCACAACTTCGGGTGGGTCTTCACCACGCTCGCCGCCGGACTCTTGTTCTTCCTGCTCTACCTCGCGGTGTCGAAGTACGGGCGCATCCCGCTTGGCGTCGACGGCGAGGACGTCGAATACTCGACGGTGAGCTGGGCGGCGATGCTCTTCGGTGCCGGGATCGGCATCGGCATCATCTTCTTCGGTCCGTTCGAGCCGCTCACGTACTACCTCTCGCCGCGGCCGGGCGCTTATGAGGCGGCATCGGAAGAAGCAATCATGGGTTCGCTCGCCCAGGCTGCCATGCACTGGGGCATCAACGCGTGGGCCATCTACGCCGTGGTCGGCCTCGCCGTCGCGTACGTGTCCTATCGGCGCGGACGCGTGCCGCTCATGAGCTCCATCCTCATGCCGCTGTTCGGTGCGAAATCCACAGACTCGTGGCAGGGCCGCATCATTGATGGTCTGGCTATTATCGCCACGCTCTTCGGTACCGCGGCCTCCCTGGGCATCGGCGCCATGCAGATCTCCCAGGGCGTCACAGTCGTCTCTGGGTGGTCACCGACGGGCAACGCGCTCGCCATCGGCATCATCGTTGTCTTGTCCATTGGCACCATCATCTCCGCCGTGTCCGGCGTTGCCAAGGGCGTGCGCTGGTTATCTAATATCAACCTGGCACTCGCGCTCGTCCTCGCTCTGTTCTTCTTTATTGTCGGCCCTACCGCGTTCCTCGCCAACGTGCTGCCCGCGACGATCATCGAGTACATCTCCAAGTCTCCGGAAATGCTCAGCGCGAATATGGGCCAGGGCGAGGACATGCAGGAGTTCCTGTCGAGCTGGACCACCTTCTACTGGGCTTGGTGGGTGTCCTGGTCGCCCTTCGTGGGCGTGTTCGTGGCGAAGATTTCGCGCGGGCGCACCATCCGTCAGTACGTCTTCGGCGTGCTGTTTATCCCGTCGTTTATCATCGTTGCGGCGTTTACCATTCTGGGCGGTACGACCATGTGGATACAGCGCACGCAGGGCACCATCGCGCCGGATGGCACGGCGGACTCCATGCCGGCTGCGGCGGAGATCTTCTTTATCGTGCTCGACCACCTGCCGGGCGCGCAGTTCATCGCACCGGTGGTCGTCGTCATGCTCGCCGTCTTCTTCATTACGACGGCGGACTCCGCGTCCCTGGTGAACTCCCAGCTTTCGCAGCGGGGCAACCCACATCCCAAGAAATGGGTGACCATCTTCTGGGTGGCGTGTATGGCGGGCATCGCCGTCGTTATCCTCGTCGCCGGTGGCCAGCAGGCGCTGCAGGGCCTGCAGAACTTCATCACCGTCACGGCGTTGCCGTTCGCGTTCATCATCGTGCTCATGGTCGTCGCTCTCATTCGTGAGCTGCGCTTTGATCCAGCCGTCATTCGCCAGTCTTACGAGGAACACGCACTTGCCAACGCCGTGGTTCAAGGCGTGCGCGAGCACGGCGACGACTTCGCGCTTGCCGTCGAGCCCACCGAGCCTGACTCGGAGTACGCGGCCGGCGCCGATTTCGACTCCACCTCGGAAGAAGCCACCGAGTGGTACGTGCGCACGGACGAGGAAGGCACGCCCATCCCCTACGACTACGAGGAGGGTGAGTACATCTCCGAAGAAGAAGCACGTGAGCGTGGGCACGCGGATATCCAGGACGTTGTCGAGGCGATGGGGGAGGATACCGCCGCGACTGACAGCGTCGCGGAGGAAGACTCTGGCAACCAGAAGTAGCGCGAAGAAAACACTGGCCTTTTGCTAGTGTGACCATCATGAATCCTGTCGTTCCGCCGAATATGAATGCGGTCTCGCCCGCGCTGGTGAAGGTGCGCTATATCGTCAACCTCACGTGGACTGTCCTTTGTGCGGTGACGTGCGTGGTGGCGGCGTACTTCTGGGGACCGTGGTGGCACATCGGTACGGCCTTCTTCGCCGTGCTCTTCGTATGGCTGCTGTGGCTCATTCCGGCGCAGGTGTGCAACATGGGATGGCTCGAGACTGAGGATGAGCTGCTCATTACCAAGGGCAAGTTGTGGCACAAGTTTACGGTCGTGCCTTATGGCCGCATTCAATTCGTCGATGTCACGGCGGGGCCTGTGGCGCGGGCCTATGGGATGAAGACGGTGAAGCTGCACACGGCATCGGCAGGCACGGACGCCACCATTAAGGGATTGCCGGCAGCAGAAGCTGACGCCTTGCGCGAACGGCTGGCAGTCCAAGCACGCGAGAGGATGAGCGGGCTGTGAGCCGTCACGCGCGTGGCCGCATGCCGGTCGACGAGGAGGGTTTCCGCCGCGTCCATCGCCTCACGCCGTTGCTGCGGTTCTGGTCGCTCATCCTGGCCATCGTCGCGATCTTTATCCTCAACTTCAACCTAGAGATGGTCGCGGACTTCGTGACCTACCTGCGCGACGGCCACTGGCGGGACATGGGGCGCGACTCGCTGCTCACCCTCGCGGGTTTTGTCGTGGTGTGCGTCGTCATCTGGTTCGTGAGCGAGCTGTGGTGGCGCAAGCTGGGCTTCAAAATCGACGAAGAAGAGGTATCGCTGCGCCACGGCGTGCTGTCTAATTCCTTCCGTTCGGCGCGCTATGACCGCATTCAAGCCGTCGACGTCGTCGAGTCCGTCATCGCCCGCATCTTCGGACTGGCGCAGGTGCGCGTGGAAACCGCCGGCGGCACCGCGTCGGTTATCCAGATTGGGTATCTGCCCAAGCCCGAGGCGGAGGAGGTGCGCCGCGAGGTCTTGGCGCACGTGCATGCGCGACCCATGGCGGACGGCGGTGCGGTGACAGAGTCGGAGGACGCGGAGCACTCGGCGGTCTTGCCGGAGATTCCCATTGGCCGCACGCTTCTCGCAGAGGCCCTGCGACCCGGCACCCTCGTGATGGTCGCCGTGGCTTTCGGCCTGCTTGCGTTACCGGTGGCGAATGCCTCGGTTATCCCCATCATCGTTGGTTTCGTGCCGTCTATGTGGAATCTCGTCGACACCTCGTGGCGTTTTAGCGCGCGCCTCGACGCGGACCGTGGCGTCCTCAACGTGAACTATGGTCTGGCGGATAGGCGCCGGCAGGCTATTCGTCTCTCGCGCATCCATGGCGTGCGCGTGTCCCAGCCGTGGACGTGGCGGCCTTTCGGCTGGTACGAGGTGCACGTCTCCGTCGCTGGCTATGGCACGGCAGGCGGCAAGCAGTCGGGTTCCACGCGCATCGTCCCGGTGGGCACGCGCGAGCAGGCGCTCGCGATGTTCGCGGTGGTCTCCGATCTCTCGCCTGCGGAGATCGACGCCGTAGCCCTGCCAGAAGGCCATACCCAGCCCACGTTTACCTCGCCGCGCCGGGCCTGGTGGGCGTCGCCCATGGACCGTGCGCGCCAGTCGGTGACCCTGCATGAGGGCGTAGCCATCGTCCATCGCGGGCGGCTCACGCGCCGGGTCATGGCCGTCGCGTTGCCGCACATCCAGGAGGTCACCTATAAGGCGGGGCCGCTCGCGCAGCTGCTCACAGTAGGCACGGTGCGCTTCGAGCTCGTCAACGGTCCCGTGAAGATGGCCGCCGAAGAGCTCGAGCCTGCCGATGCCGCCCTCCTCATGGAGCGCCTGCGCGCCCGGCGTCTGCCGGAGCTCGCCGCCGTGCCCGAGGCCGGGGACGGCGAGCCAGAAGCCTAAGACGGTGAGCTTTACTCCGGCGTGGATTCGGGCTTGTGCTTGAGGGTGTCCTCCCACGCGCTGATCTTGCGCAGAGCACGTCGAGGCGGGACTAGACAGCTCCCTCAAAGCCCAGCTGGCGCCACGCCTCGAAGACGGCGGTCGAGGCGGCGTTCGACAGGTTCATCGAGCGACGCGCGGGCATCATCGGAATGCGGACCTGCTCGGTGATGCGTGGGTGCTCGAGATGTTCCTTGGGCAGGCCGGTGGGCTCGGTGCCAAAGAGGAGCACGTCGCCGTCGCGGTACTCGACATCGGTGAACCACTTGGTGGTGTGCGTGGTAAAGGCAAAGACGCGCGCGCCGGGTAGGGCATCCATGCAGGCCTGGAAGTCCTTGTGGATCTGTAGATCTGCCAGGTCGTGGTAGTCGAGGCCAGCGCGTTTTAAGTGCTTGTCATCGAAGTTGAAGCCCAGCGGCTCAATGAGGTGGAGCGTGGCACCGGTGACGGCGGCGGTGCGAATGGCATTGCCCGTATTAGTAGGAATGACGGGGTTATCAAAGACGATGTGCAGCTGGCTCATAGTGCTCAGTCTAGGATGGTGGGCATGAGCGCTACCAAACTAGACGGCACCCTGTACCGCGACGAGATCTTTGCAGACCTGGCCACTCGTGTGGCGAAGCTCAAGGAGCAGGGGGTGACCCCGGGCCTGGCGACGGTCCTCGTGGGCGACAACCCGGGCTCCCATTCCTACGTGAAGATGAAGCACCGTGACTGCGAGCAACTGGGCATCAACTCCATCCGCAAGGATCTGCCGGAGGAAACCACGCAGGAAGAACTCGAAGCTGTCATCGACGAGCTCAACGCGGATCCGAACTGCACGGGCTACATCGTGCAGCTGCCGCTGCCCAAGCACCTCGACGAAAACAAAATCCTCGAGCGCATCGATCCAGACAAGGATGCCGATGGCCTCCACCCGGTGAACCTGGGCAAGCTGGTTCTCAATGAGCCGGCCCCGCTGCCGTGCACCCCGAACGGCTGCATCCACCTGCTGCGCCGCTACGGCGTGGAGCTTGATGGCGCCAAAGTCGTCGTCATCGGCCGTGGCGTCACGGTCGGCCGCCCTATCGGCCTCATGCTCACCCGCCGCAGCGAGAATTCCACCGTCACGCTGTGCCACACCGGCACGAAGGACCTTGCCGCGGAGACCCGCGAGGCGGACGTCATCATCGCTGCCGCCGGCAAGGCACACATGCTCACCGCGGACATGGTCAAGGAAGGCGCGGCCGTGCTCGACGTCGGAGTCTCCCGCGTCGACGGCAAGCTCGCTGGCGACGTGGCCGAGGACGTCTGGGAGAAGGCCGGTTTCGTCTCCCCGAACCCGGGCGGCGTGGGCCCTCTCACGCGTGCGTTCCTTGTCTACAACATCGTCGAGCGTGCCGAGCAACTTGCTGCCCAGGCCTAAGAGCGTGCACGGCATGGAGCCACAGCGCGACCAGCACGACCCGCGCCGCTCGGTTGCTCGTTCCGCGTCTGCGCAGACGACTCCGGAGGGGCTGTCCCTGGCTAATCCGCACGACATCGGTCTCAAGGCCTCGCGGCTGCCGAGCACCGTGCAATGGGTGATGATTGGGATCTTCGTCGTGTTGGTGGCGGCATCGGCAGGCTTTGCTGCGTTTGAACACTGGCGGCGTGCGTCCTTTGCGCTGGGTACTGGGCTGCTGTGGCTCACCGTCGTGCGTCTGACCTGCGACTCAGAGCGCGTGGGCATTCTCGCGGTGCGTTCGCGCCACTTTGACGCCGTCTTCACCGCAGCTGTGGGCGCGGCGATGCTTTTCCTGTCGACGTCGGTGGACGCGCTGGGGAGTTAGTCGTGCTGTAAGCGCGTCATGGTGGCTATCGATCGCAAGTGGACCCAGATTCAGCTTCAGGCGCGCGAGGCACTCGCGCGTTTCGGCGTGAAGTTCTAGGCGCGCGGCAGCACATGCTCCGGAGAGTGTGAGTGCGGCGTCGGCGATTAGATGTAGTATTCGTCGCCGACGTAGGCCGGGCCGAAGTTCAGGCCATCCGGCGCGGAGAGCGTGAGGAAGTTGCGCAGGATGCGGTCCATCTGGCGTGTCTCGGTGAGGAAGGCGTCGTGACCGACCGGGGAGACGACCTTCGCCATGGCGAGGAGATTGCCGAGGTTGCGGGAGAGGTGTTCCTGCTGGTGGTAGGGGTACAGAATGTCTGTGTCCACGCCGACGACCATGGTGGGAACTTTGCTTTGGGCGAGCGCTTTGATGAGTCCGCCGCGGCCGCGGCCGATGTCGTGGCGGTTGAGGGATTCCGTGAGCGCAACGTAGCTGCCGGCATCGAAGCGATCGGCGAGACGAGCGCCCTGGTAGTCCAAGTAGGAGTTCACGGCGAAGCGTTGGTCGTTGCTGCGGTAGGGACCCAGAGGATTTTCGCCGCGCTGGGGCTGGGCGCCGAAACGCTCGTCGATTTCCTGCTCACCGCGATAGGTGAGGTGCGCGATACGGCGGGCGGCGGCGAGGCCGTCGCCGGGGACTTTGCCGGTGGAGTAGTAATCGCCGCCGACCCAATTCGGGTCGCGCACGATGGCGGAAATCTGTGCGGTTTGAATGCCTATCTGCCAGCCGGAGGCACGCGCGGACACGGCGATGACGCAGGCGGCGTCCATCTTTTCGGGATAGAGCAGCGTCCATTCCAGCGTGCGGGCACCGCCCATGGAGCCGCCGATGACGGCGTGGACGCGGTGAATGCCGAGCGCGTCGAGGAATTGCTTTTCCGCCTGGACTTGGTCGCGAATGGAAAGTGCCGGGAAGCGTGAGCCCCAGGTGCCGCCGTCCGGGTGTTTGCTGGCGGGGCCGGTAGAGCCCTTGCAGCCGCCGATGACGTTGGTGCATACGACGCACCAGCGCGTGGTGTCGAGCGCCTTGCCAGGTCCGATGAGATCGCCCCACCAGTCCGCTGCGTCGGAGTCGCCAGTGAGCGCGTGCTCGATGAGGAGGACGTTATTGGCGCCATCCGGGTCGCCGGCGAAAGCACCCCAGTGCTGATAGGCAATGGTCGCCGCAGGGATTTCGGCGCCCGCCTCAGTCCGCAGGGTTCCGATATCGGTGAAGGCGAGCTCGCCTTCGAGCGCGAACGTGGGGTACGACATCTAGCGGCGATCCTTTCTGCGGAGGGGCGAATCGATTTCATGGCGAAACCCGGATTGAGTGTCCAGGCGTCTGGTTCAAAGTGTAGATGAACCGCTTGGTCTGTTTTGGTATTAGATTCATGTGCGGTAGCGGCGGCGTGCTGTCGTGACGGAGCGGCGGACGTTGGCGATACTTGGAGTGGATGACTTTTCCTCATGAACGCGCGCAGCGTCAATGGCCAAGTCCCCGCCGAGAGCATCGCGAAGGAGTGGGTCGAGACCCTCGACCTGTAAGCAACCTTGACGCAGAAATCCCGCCGCTCGCGTTTCCCAGGACGCGAGCGGCGGGACTTTTGTGGCACGCGCGGCCTCCAGGAGGAGCGGCCGCGGAAGAAAGCGGGGCCAGCATGAGCCGGCCGATGTCCAGCGTTTGCCGACCGTTGGCTGGTGAGGTGCGGTTAGGCGATGGCCGCGAAGCCCAGCTCGAGGTCGGCGAGGATGTCCTTGATGTCCTCGATGCCGACGGACAGGCGAATGGTGGCCTGGTTGATGCCGGCGACGCGCAGGCCCTCTTCGTCCGACTGGGAGTGCGTGGTGGTGGCCGGGTGGACGACGAGCGAGTGGGTGTCGCCGATGTTGGCCAGGTTAGAGTGCAGCTTCAGGGCGTCGATGAAAGCCCATGCGACCTCCTTGGCGTCGCGCTCGCCCGGGGCGATGTCGAAAGAGAGAACGGAGCCGGTGTACTCGGCACCGATCTTTTCCTTGACCGCCTTGTACGGGGAGTCCGCGAGGCCCGCGTAATTGACCTTGGCGACCTTGTCGTGGCCAGCGAGGTACTCGGCGACGGCCTGCGCGTTCTCGTTGTGCTTGCGCACGCGCAGGGAGAGGGTCTCCAGGCCGGTGAGGGTGAGCCAGGCATTGAACGGGGAGACGGCCGCGCCGGTGTCGCGGAGCAGGCCCGCACGAGCCTTGAGGGCGAAGGCCGGGGCGCCGAGCTCGGCGTACTTGAGGCCGTGGTAAGCCTCATCCGGCTCCACGAAATAGGGGAAGACGGGCTTGCCGTCGCGCTCGACGGTCCAGTCGAACTTACCGCCGTCGACGAGGATGCCGCCCACGGCGGAACCGGAGCCGGAGTAGAACTTCGTGGTGGAGGCGACGACGACGTCGGCGCCGAGTTCCAGCGGGCGAACAAGCGCCGCGGTGGCGATCGTGTTGTCGACGATGAGCGGAACATGGTGCTTGTGAGCGACCTCGGCGACGGCTGGGATATCGAGGACGTCAGCGATGGGGTTGCCGAAGGTCTCACCGTAGAAAGCCTTGGTATTCGGCTGGACGGCCTTCTCCCACTCGGCCGGGTCATCCGGGTTCTCGAGGAGGGTGACGTCGATGCCCAGGCGCTTCAAGGTGACGGCGAACAGGGTGGTGGTGCCACCGTAAAGGCGCGCGGAGGAGACGATGTGGTCGCCGGCAGAAGCGACGTTGAGGATGGCGGCGGTCTCAGCGGCCTGGCCGGACGCGAAAGCCACGGCGGCGACGCCGCCTTCCAGGGCTGCGATGCGGCGCTCGAGGGCGTCCACCGTCGGGTTGGTCAGGCGAGTGTAAATCGGGCCTGCATCCGAGAGGTTAAAGCGAGCGGCAGCGTGCTCGGCGCTGTCGAAGACGTAGGACGTCGTCTGGTAAATCGGAATGTTGCGCGAGTTCGTCGAGCCATCCAGATCCTGCCCTACGTGGAGGGCACGGGTTTCGATGGACCAGTCGGCGAAGTTGGTGTTGTCATATTTCGTAGTCATGCCAGAAACACTAGACCAAGCTGTCCAAACGTGGCCAAGGATTCCAGGAGTTCCGCGCATTTCACCCGGTAGGGGTACGAATAAAATTAGACCGAGCGGTAAATAGATACGCTCGATCTAGGGCTCCGCAGGGAGAGGGATGGAGTGTGGCCGCTACTGGGCGGCGGAGCTCTTCTTGCGGTTCTGGATGAGGTACCAGATGCCCAGGATGGCGCCGAAGAGGATGAGGGCTGAGGCGACGAAGACGACGGCGACGAGCATGGTCTCGTGCGGGTCGTTGAGGAAGATCATGGACACGATGGCTGCGAAGAAGATGGCGGCAAAGAGGGTGATGACCCAGTTGCGCTTGGTGTGTTCTGCGAAGTTCATGATCCAAATAATACGGCTTTTTCGGTTTAATTCAACATCTCGGCCGCGCGATTGGAAAAGTTCCCTATATGGCCACTAGTGACCAAAGTCATATATTCGGGGCTATAAGTTGAATAATGAAGTTAAATTATCCGGGTTCTACCGTAAAAAATGCAGCGAGCGGGATTGGTGTGGCTACATCCTTTGGGGTGTGAATGGTCACTCTGTTCGTGTGTCAAGGCGCGCTCTACCTCTTTCGGTTGACTTCATTTGTGGCAGTGGAAGTGCCGCGCTCTATTTAAAACTGGATTTTCCGTTCATAATTATCCGTGGTGGACTCCGTCCTTGGGGCCCATGAATATCTCTAATGCACCGCGCTCTCGCTCGTTCCGTGTGCATCGTGTGAGTACAACCGCGTGAGTACAGCCGTGTGAGTACAACACTGAGCACAACGCTGTATCTCATTGGTGTGCACGGCGACGTGGAAGCGGTGTTCACTATCTGAATCGACAGGAAGATACATGTCTATCACCACTAGCAGCGAAGACCGGGCCAAGCCGGTACTGAAGCTGAGTAGCGTGTGGGTGCAGGGTGTCGCTCTCGTCATGATCTTTGGCTTCTTGGTCATGGGTTTCTTGGCGTACCGTACCTACACCGCCTCAATGCCCCTGCCCGACAAAATCGTGTCACAGTCGACCGGCGAGACCATCCTGGCTAAGGAAGAGATCCTCAACGGCCAGGCTCTGTACCAGGCTCGTGGTTTGCAGCAGTATGGCTCAGTCATGGGCCACGGCGCGTACCTCGGCCCCGACTACACTGCAGAGTACCTGCGCATGGCGGCCGACAAGGCGCGCGAACTCAATGACCAGAACGGCTACCCGGACTTCATTGATGAAAACGTCACGCCGGAACAAGCGGTCATCGACGAATTCCGTACCAACCGTTACAACGAGGACACCAAGGTTCTCGAGTGGACGGACAACCAGATTGCTGCCTTTGAGTCCAACAAGGCCTATTACGCCAAGTACTTCGGCGAGGATTCCCATGAAAAGGGCCTTCCTTCCGAGTTCATCACCGATGACAAGCAGATCAACAACCTGGTCGGTTTCTTTGGCTGGACCGCGTGGGCCTCGGCCGCTGAGCGTCCGGGCCACGATTACTCCTACACCAACAACTGGCCTGCTGAGCCGCGTGTGGATAACGGCCCGACCGCTGACCTCGTCGTGTGGTCTGTGCTCTCGCTCATCGCGCTCATCGGCGGCACCGGCCTCATCTTCGCCATCTACGGCCGCTGGTCCAAGTCCATCGGCTGGCACGCAGAAGAGGCTCCGAACCTTGACTTCACTCAGCCGAGCGAGGTGGGTCTGACCAAGTCCCAGAAGGTTGTCGCCTGGTTCGTCCTCGTCATCGTCTTACTCTTCCTCATCCAAGCCCTCCTAGGCGCGGCCTCGCAGCATTACCGAACCGAGCTCACTGGCTTCTTCGGCATCCCGTTGCAGGAGATCCTCCCGTACAACGTGTCGCGTACCTGGCACCTGCAGCTGTCCCTGCTGTGGACCGCAGGTGGTTTGCTTGCCGCCGGTATCTTCATTGCATCCTTCGTGGGCAAGAAGGAACCGAAGGGCCAGCACTGGCTCGTGTGGTTCCTGCTCGGCGCGATCGCCTTTGTTGTCTTCGGCTCGATGGCCTTCGAGTGGCTGTCCACCATGGGCTACATCAAGGAAGGCACGCTGTTTTCTCAGCAGTGGGAGTTCCTTGACCTGCCTCGTTTCTTCCAGGTGCTCCTCACCGTGGGCATGTTCGTGTGGATCTTCATCCTCTTCCGCCAGCTGCGTGGCCGTTTGAAGACTGAGAACAAATCCAACATGCCGTGGATGTTCTTCTACGCCGGCATTGCCATCCCGGCGTTCTACGCCGTGGGTAACTTGGCTGGCTCGGAGACGCACATCTCCGTCGCCGAGTTCTGGCGCTTCTGGGTCGTCCACCTCTGGGTGGAGGACTTCCTTGAGCTGTTCACCACCGTGATGGTGGCCTACGTCTTCGTCCTCCTGGGCGTCATTCGCGAAAAGATCGCCCTGGGCATTATCTTCCTCGACATCATCCTGTACTCCACGGGTGGCGTCCTGGGTACCATGCACCACCTGTACTTCTCCGGTACGCCGGTCGAACACATGGCTCTCGGTGCCTTCTTCTCCGCAGCCGAGGTCGTCCCGCTGACCTTGCTTACCGTAGAGGCCTGGACCTTCATGCAGCTCGGTTCCCGTCAGCGTGCCTCAGGCGAGCGTCCGTTCCCGCACCGCTGGGCCGTCATGTTCCTGGTTGCCGTGGGCTTCTGGAACTTCCTGGGTGCCGGTATCTTCGGCTTCCTGGTCAACCTGCCTATCGTCTCCTACTACGAAATCGGTACGGCGCTTACCGCCAACCACGCGCACGGCGCCATGATGGGTGTCTATGGCTTCCTGGCCCTCGGCCTGTCTGCCTTCGCCCTGCGCTACCTCATCCCCAAGGACAAGTGGTCAGATAAGGCCATGGCATGGTCCTTCTGGCTCACCAACCTGGGTCTGCTGTGGATGGTTGTCATTTCCCTTCTGCCGCTCGGCATCATGCAGCTCTACGAGTCTGTTGCTTCCGGGTATGTCGAGGCACGCTCCCTGGGCTACATCACGGAGCCGGGCAACTTCATCATGGAGTGGCTGCGTATGCCGGGTGACGTCATGTTCCTTGCCGGTATCTTCCCGTTCCTGTGGATGGCGCTCAAGGGCGTGCTCTACAACAAGGAGATCCCCACCATCGAGGAGCACCCGACCGATCCGCTCTTTAGCATCATCGCTCCGGATGACGATGACCACGCCGGTGAGATTCCGGTCGGCTCCTCCGTGGGCCTGGTCTCTGGTGGCAAGGGCCGTGTCGACGATCGTCGCCGCGTGGCTGGCCGGAAGTACGGCTACATCGACGAGCGCGGTGCGTTCGTTGAGGAAGTCGATCCGGATTCCGGTCGCGGCGACTCGGCGGCCTCCGGTCCGCAGGATCCGAAGTTCGATTCCCGCACGAAGTGGGGCGGCACCTACGGGTCCGACAAGCGTAACGGTGCTGACGGCACCGACGCTGATAAGAAGTAAAAGAAAGGCAAGCGAACATTCGTTATGGACGCACCTGGAATCTTTACCGTCCTCGCGGCGGCCTATGGTCTCTTTCTCGTCGCGGTGGCGTGGGGCTTCGACCTTATGGCGAAGCAGACCGCGAACCGCACGATGAGTAATCAGGCGGGCACGTTCCGTTATCTCGAGGAACACGATGCCTGGCAGTGCCCCGAGGATCAGTGGCTGTGGCCATCGAGCTTCGATCCGGAAAACCGCGTCATGCGCTACCGCGCAAACCCGACGGTGTGTAATACCTGCCCCGTCAAGGACGCCTGCACGGTCTCGCACCATGGCCGCGAGGTCACCCGTCAGCTCGATCCGTGGCCGCACTCGGATTCCGGGCGTTTCCATCGCGGTATCGCTCTGGGAGTCGCTGCGATGGCATACCTGTTGCCGCTGTGCTCGATGATCACCAACCACTCGCTCTCGGAGATTCTCATCTCCGTCGGCACCCTCATCGTCATCACGGGCCTCGGCGTGTACCCGTTGGCTCGCCATCTGTGGAATACGCCGTCGAACGCACCGAAGATTGTGGTGCCGGAGATGAGTAACCGCGAAGCCGAGCTGTCTGCGCAGATTGACCGCTTCAGCTCGAAGTACGGAAATAGTACGCGGACGCGTTATGGCTCGGATCGCCGCAAGGAAAAGGAAGCAAGTTAAATGTCAGCATTCGTCTTTTGGCCGATCGTGATCGGCATTATTATCGCGCTCATTATCATGTTCTTGATGTATTCCCTGAAGGTCATCAAGCAATACGAGCGCGGTGTGGCGTTCCGCTTTGGCCATTTGCGTCCGCTCCTGCAGCCGGGCTTGCACTTCATGTGGCCGGGAATCGACAAGCTTGAGCGCGTTGATCAGCGTGTGGTGACGCTGACCATCCCGCCGCAGGAAATCATCACCAAGGACAACGTCTCCGTGCGCGTCAACGCCGTGGTCATGTTCGAGGTGACGGACGCTGAAAAGGCCGTCCTGCAGGTCGAAAACTACGCCGTCGCGACCTCCCAGATCGCCCAAACCACCCTGCGTACCCTGCTGGGTCGTGCGGACCTCGATGATCTCCTTGCTCACCGCGAGGAACTCAATGAGGACCTGGCCACTATCATTAACGGCCAGACCGAACGTTGGGGCGTTATCACCCGCATCGTGGAGATCAAGGACGTGGAAATTCCTGAGATGATGCAGCGCGCCCTGGCCCGCGAGGCGGAGGCCGAGCGTGAGCGTCGCGCAAAGGTCATTTCCGCGCACGGCGAACTTCAGTCCTCGCGTGAGCTGCGTGAGGCCGCTGAGGAGCTGGGCAAGGCTCCGGCCGCGCTGCAGCTGCGCTACCTCCAGACCGTCCTCGACCTGGGCGCAGACCAGAACTCGACCATCGTGTTCCCGCTGCCCATCGACATCATGGGCGGCTTCATGGAAAACCTGGGCACCTTCTCCAAGGGCTTCCAGGACTTCAACAAGAACATGTCGCAGCTCTCCGGCAAGACCGAGACTGCACAGTCTGAGAAAGAGTCTTAGAACGCACCTGAGAAGGAGCTACGCGGTGTAACTCCGCAGACACCAACGCCGGCCCGTCCCATCACATGATGGGGCGGGCCGGCGTCGTGTATGAGTGCCTAGAACTCGACGGTCTCACCGGTCTCGACACGCTGGTATCCGGGCACGCCCACCTTGCCCAGCATGCCGTCAGTAATCGCCTTGCCGCCGGGGGAGAGCACCGCGTCGTGGATGGGGATGGTCACGCGTGCGCCAACCTTGACTGCGTAGTCTGCGGCCTCGGACCCCTTGACCCACGGCGCCGCAATCGGCAGGAGGAGTACCTCAACGGGCAGAGGACACTCGACGTATTCGTCGCCCGGATGGAGCAAGCCATCCATGTAATATCCCAGGTTCTCTGGCCGTGGCAGTGACGGGTGGATCTCTGCGTGCTGGCCACCAAAGACGCGAATGTGCTGGCCCAAAATGTCGAACTCCGAGTCACGCTGCACCACCGTGTCTTCCGCGCGGTCACCCAAAGCCGCGATAGCTTCGGCCGTGCCCCACACCGGCAGGCCGGAGTCGCGCACCGCGTCGACGTTGAGGTGGTCCGGGTGCGCGTGCGTGAGTAGCACCGCGTCCGCGGACTTCAGGCACGCCGGGTCGGTGAGTGAACCCGGGTCGATAACGATGGTGCCCTCAGGCGCGTCGATGGCGATGGCGGAGTGGCCGAGCATGGTGAGCTTCATGCGTCCCAGCCTAGCTGCGCCACACGACGCGCCGTTGAGGTTTATCCGAACGTGAACGAAAACAGCTCCACGCCCGGGGTCACCGCCAGATGGAGCGTGCCCTCTCGGGCCGCGTCCCCGCGCAGGAGGTCAATCGTCCCGTCCTCGGTAACCGGAATCTCCTGAGTCGTGTCGCCATCGGACACTGTGATGGTCCCGCGCCCTGCAACGACCACCTGGACCCACGCCGCGTGGTAGGCCAGATCCACCGTCGCGTCGCGGCCCGCGGTAATCGGCTGACCCGCCAGCGTCCACTCGCCACCCAGCGCGTAGCGCCCCTGCCGCGGCGTCACCGCCGTGAAGGAATGCGTGCCATCGACATACTCGGCCGCCGGGTTGTCGAAATACCGCGCGCGGTCGGTGCCCAGGTACGTTTCCGGATTGCGGTCGGCTGCACCCACGGCGGCCTCAGTGCTCTCGACCGGCGTGGGTAGGCGTACCTGCGGGTCGCGTTCCTGCAGCAAAGAACGAATCTGGTGCTCCGTCTCCGCGTAGTCGCCCTCGCCCGCGTGGCTGCCGCGCAGTTGCCCCTGCGCGTCGACGAGGTAATGCGCCGGCCAGTATTGGTTGCCGAAAGCACGCCACGTCGCGAAGTCATTGTCCTGTGCGACGGGGTAGGCAATGCCTTGCTCCGCGGCCGCGCGGCGCACGTTGGAGGACTCGCGTTCAAACGGGTATTCCGGCGCGTGGATGCCCACGACCTCCAGGCCGTAGTCCTTGTACGTGTCGTAGAGCTTCGCGATATGCACGTTGTTGCGCTGGCAATTGATGCAGGCATACGCCCAAAAATCGATGAGCGTCACCTGCCCATTCGTGCGCGGGGCCACGGGTGTATCCGTGTTGAACCAGCCGGTGAGCCCGGCAAATTCCGGGACCGCACCCGAGCTTGCCGATGCCGCCTGTACCTCGGGTTGGCTGAGACTTGGCAGCTTCTGCTGGAGCCAGGCCGGTGCGCCCGTGGCGATCGCACCTGCCATGGCGATGACGAGGAAGCCCGAGGTGAGGCGCACGCCGCGCTGATGTGACTGGAAGAAGCTCACGCGCCGGCCGATCTGCTCACCGCCGAGTGCAAAGATGAGGAGCGGCACGGCCACGCCCACGGCAAAGGACAAACACAGCACGAGGATATGGGCGTCGACGTGGCCCGTGGCGCCCGCCACGCTGATGGCGGCGAGGACCGGCCCGGCGCAAGGAACAAAGACGACGCCGAGCGCGAGCCCCACGAGGAACCCGCCCTTGTCGCGAACCTTGGCCTGCAACCCGCCGGCCTTCGGCAGCTTGAGAAACGGCCACTCGAGGAGCTCCTGGACCTTGGGGAAGATCATGCCCAGTCCCACGAGTACGAGGAGCCCCAGGCCCACCTTCCATACGAGGTCACCGGGCAGATGCAGGGCGTTGAGCGCCGTCGTGGCAAAGAGCGTGACGGCGGTAAAGCTCGTGACGAGGCCTGCGATGATGAGCCACGGCCGCGCTCGTGAGCGCTCCTCGCCAGGCGCGCCGCTCACGGCCAGCACGAGCGGGAGAATAGGCAGGATACAGGGGGAGATGCCGGTGATGAGCCCTCCGGCAAGCCCCACTGCCAGGGTGGTGAGCGTAGTCGAGACCATGATGGTTTCCTTCTTTCAGACGGTTCTTTCGTACGGTCTGCCCTTTATTCGGCGCCGAGCCCCAGTGCGGATGGTTTGAAAAAAGTTTTCGTCGATTCCAATCCGCCCCAGCCGCGTGCTCCGAATGAGTTCACGTAAGGCCGCGCACCCCCGCACGGCAGAACCCGTTACCTCTAAAGGAGAACACTCATGAAGATCAAACTCATCGCCGCCGCTACCGCCCTCGCGCTCACTGCCACTGGCTTGGCTGCCTGCAATGACACGAAGAACACTCCGGCGACGGAGACTCCCTCGATGGCTCCTTCGGATGCCATGATGTCGGATTCCATGGCTCCGTCCGGTGCCGTGGCTTCTGACTCGATGGCACCTTCTGACTCCATGATGTCCGGCGAGATGAAGCCCTCGGACGCGATGATGTCGGATTCCATGCAGCCCTCGGATTCGATGATGTCTGATGAGATGAAGCCGTCAGACTCTATGATGACCGACGAGATGATGTCGGACGAGATGATGACCGAAGCGCCTATGTCCGGCTCAATGTCACACTAAAGATGTCCGCTCCCGTCCTCGAGGGGAAGGTAAGATCAACGTCCGTGTCGACAATGTCTCCCGATAAGCTAGATCGACTCAACGACTTGCTCGTTGCGTCTGCGGCGGGGGATACGCATGCCTTTTCCGAGTTCTACGACGCACTGGCACCGCTCGTCTACGGCGTGACGCTCCACGTTCTGCGTAATCCGGCTCTTGCTGAGGAAGTCGCCCAAGACGTCTTCGTCGAGGTGTGGTCTAAGGCCGCAAACTTCGATCCGGCGCGGGGTTCGGCACGCACCTGGGTGGGACGCATCGCCCACGGCCGCGCGGTGGATCGCCTGCGCTCGCACATCGCGAGCGTCGAACGGGATGACCGCGAAGCCACGCTCCGCGCGGCGCTGCGGGGTGATGACGTGGAAACAGACGCGCTCGACCGTGTGGAGTCGCAGCGTCTGCGCGCCGCCGTCGCTGCTATTGGTGAACCCCACAGCACGGCGGTGGAGCTGGCCTTCTTCGGTGGTCTCACCCACGCCGAGCTGGCAGAATCAACGGGAGTACCGCTGGGCACCGCAAAGACGCGCGTGCGCGATGGCGTCCGCAAACTTAAGGAACTGATGGCGAGGGAGGAACGATGAGTAATACGCGTGAATTCGACGACGCGAGCTTTGAGAACTTCCTCGACTCCGTGCCCGAGGTCGAGCCACCGGCCCGTCTGAAAGACGCTGTCTTCGAGCGCCTCGAGCGCACGCCACAGGAACCGACCACTGTGGTTGCCGGGGGCGGTAACGACAGCGGCAGTGGTGACGGCGGCGTCATTGACCTCGGCGCGCGGCGCCGGCGTCCTTGGTTCGCGGTGGTCGCCGCGGCGCTCGTTCTCGTTATCGGCGGCGTGACCGTCGCGCAGTTCCTTCCGGCTGGCGAGGACACGCAGCTGGCCCAAGACGCACCGGCCCCGGAGAGCCCTGGCGAGAAGGAAATGCATGCCATCATGGGCGCGGAGGATCTGCGCAGCGCCGATGCCGAAGCCGAAGGCGCACGCCTCCAGATTGTGTCTTCCGAGGACATGGGCAAAGCCGGCGCGATGGTCGACGGCGAGCCGGAACTAGACGCTGGCATGGGCGCGCAGGTGTGGGCCGTGTCGAGCACCGGCGAGATGAGCTCCGCCGGCGTCATCGGGCAGGACCCGCACGACGGCGTGTGGATGCCTTTCGACGGTGACGTCACCAAGGTGCTCGTCACTGAAGAGCCCATGGCTGGCAGCGCGGAGCCCTCTGGACGCATGCTCGCGTCGGTGACTCTCAACGCTTAAGCCGCGCGCGGGGCAGCTGGCATGTCGAGCTGTGCCTAAAGCCGCGCTGCCGTCGCGACGACGCGCAGCGCGGCGTCGAGCTCGCTATCGGCTAAGTGACCGAAGCCGAGAACCACGCCGCCGGGTGCGTCCTCGCCGCCCCAGTACTCCGCGAGCGCGGTGAGCCCCACGCCCAGACGCCCAGCCGCCGCAACAACCTCATCGGCGGGTTTCTCGCAGAGCAACACCGCGTGCAGGCCACCTCGGATGGGGAGCAGTTGCGTGCCCGGAAGGTCGCCGAGGTAAGAATCTACGAGGTCGCGGCGGCGGCGATAGGCGCGGCGCACGGAGCCGGTGTGGCGACGCAACGCGCCGCTAGCGAGATAGCGTGCCAGCGCGGATTGCGTGATGAGGCTGACCGGTTGGCCGGTAAGTTCGCGTTCCGCGCGTAGCCGCGGCACGAGCGAGGATGGCGCGACGAGATAGCCGCAGGCCACGCCGGGGGAGATGACCGAGGAGAAGGTTCCCAGCAACGCCGTGCGCGCGGGCTCCAAAGCCGTGAGCGCTGGCAGTGGCTGGCCCGCGTAGCGCAGCTCCGAGTCGAAGTCGTCCTCGATGAGCAGGGCGTCCGTCCGTCGTGCCCACGCGACGAGCTCCGTACGGCGCGCGGCCGACAGTGATTCGCCATACGGGTACTGGTGGCTGGGCGTCACGATGAGCGCGTCGAGCGGCGTGGCGGGGACGCGCACGCCCTCGGAGTCCGTGGGGATTTCCGCGACGGCATGGCCAAAGGCCGAGGGAATGCGGCGCAAGCTGGGGTAACCGGGGGACTCCACGCCCACGGTGAGTGCGCCGCCGAGCGCTGGCGCAAGCGCGCGGAGTAATAGCGCCAGTCCTTCGCGGGCGCCCGAGGTGATGAGGATGTGCGCTGGGTCGACGGCGAGTCCGCGCATGGTGCCGAGGTGTGCAGCCACCTCGTGGCGGAGGGCGGGGAGGCCGGAGGCGGGGGCATCGGAAAGCGGAGTGGACGCCGCGCGACGCCATGCGGAGCGCCATTCGGGGGTAATGATGCCCGCGGTGTCTGGGGCGCCGGGGGTAAGTTCCACGAGCGCGCGGGCAGGCTTCTGTATGGCCGGTTCCGGGGCTGGGGAAACGGGGTTGTGGTGAAGGCGGCGGCTCACGTGCGTGCCGGAGCCGACGGTGGCCTCGAGGTAGCCCTCGGCGAGGAGCTGATCGTAGGAAGCAACGACGCTACCTCGGGAAATGCCGAGTTCTGCGGCGAGCTGGCGCGTCGACGGAAGGGCCTCGCCGGGGGAGAGGATGCGTGCGGAAATCTGGTCGCGGATGGCGTGGGCGAGTTGCACCGGAAGGGTGCGGGTATCAGCCGGGTCGAGGATGACGTGCATGGGGTAAGGGTAAGTGGTCTAATTCAATTGGGTGAAATTGGCTCTTGTAATAGACCACTTGCGGCGTTGAAATAGTCGCCATGACTGAACAGATTGCAACTACCCGTGTGAAGCGCGGGCTCGCTGACATGCTCAAGAACGGCGTCATCATGGACGTCGTCACCCCGGAACAGGCCAAGATCGCGGAGGACGCCGGCGCCGCCGCCGTCATGGCGCTCGAACGCGTTCCTGCCGATATCCGTGCGCAGGGCGGCGTGGCCCGCATGTCTGACCCGGACCTCATCGAGGGCATTGTCGATGCCGTGTCCATCCCGGTCATGGCCAAGGCGCGCATCGGTCACTTCGTCGAGGCGCAGATTCTTGCCGAGCTGGGCGTGGACTTCATCGACGAGTCCGAGGTTCTCTCCCCGGCGGACTACGTCAATCACATCAACAAGTGGGACTTTGACGTGCCGTTTGTCTGTGGCGCGACGAACCTGGGCGAGGCCCTGCGCCGCATCACCGAGGGCGCTGCCATGATCCGCTCCAAAGGCGAGGCTGGCACCGGCGACGTCTCCGAGGCCGTCAAGCACCTGCGCACCATCAAGGGCGAGATCGCCCGCCTGCGCAACCTGGACAAGGACGAGCTCTACGTCGCAGCGAAGGAACTGCAGGCTCCGTACGACCTCGTCGCCGAGGTCGCCGAGACCGGCGAACTGCCCGTCGTTCTCTTCGTTGCTGGTGGCGTGGCTACGCCTGCCGATGCCGCCCTCGTGCGCCAGATGGGCGCCCAAGGCGTGTTCGTCGGTTCCGGCATCTTCAAGTCCGGCAACCCGGCCGCCCGCGCCAAGGCCATTGTCGAGGCAGCCGCCCTCTACGACGACCCGTCCGCGCTCGCTCGCGTCTCCCGCGGCCTGGGTGAGGCCATGGTCGGCATCAACGTCGCCGATGTCCCGGCCCCGCACCGCCTCGCTGAGCGCGGCTGGTAATCCCATGCGCATTGGAGTGCTTGCCCTCCAGGGCGGGGTCGAAGAGCACATCGAGGTTCTCGAATCTCTTGGCGCGGACACGCGCCGAGTGCGCCAGGTGGCGGACCTTGAGGGCCTCGACGGCCTTGTTCTTCCCGGCGGAGAATCCACCGTCATTGACCGCCTCGCGCGGTCCTTCGGCCTGGCCGAACCGCTGCGCGCCGCCATCGACGCCGGTCTGCCCGTGCTCGCCACCTGCGCTGGGCTCATCTACCTCGCGCGCGAGCTCGAAAATCCCGCCGCTGGCCAACAGACCCTGGGCGCGCTCGACGTCACTGTGCGCCGCAATGCGTTTGGCAATCAGCGTTTCTCCGCGGAGCGCGTCGTTCCAGTCATTCTCGACGACGGCGAAGCGGGAGTCGACGGCGAAGCCGGAGTCGGCGGCGACGTCGTCGACGTGGACGCTTCGTTCATTCGCGCGCCCATCGTTACCCGTACCGGTCCGGGTGTGGAGGCTATCGCCACCGTCTCCGGTAACGCTGGCGAGGGCGAATTCATCGTGGGCGTGCGCTCTGGCGCCATCACCGCGCTGAGTTTCCATCCTGAGGAAAATGGTGATGCCCGCGTCCATGCGGCGTGGTTGGCGCAGATTCCGGCGGCCTCGGCTGTGGCCTAAGCGCCCCACAACCGGCAGCGATACGCGAGCACGTGGGTGAGGTCGCGGCGTCGCCGGGGGTCGAAACCCACGACAAACAAGATGGAAATGGCCTTATCGAGGTGAACGCTGCCTTTGCTGGATTCGAAGGCTCGGACACAGCGCTCAGGCACGTCCGCGAGGAGAGCGACGTCATGCTGGCTCAGGCCAGCTTCGCGGCGTTGTTCCTTCGCGAAGCGGCCCAATTCCTGTGTGTCCATCGAACCTCCCCGACGGAAAACCGGCATGATCGTGCCGTTTTATGCCATCGCGTCGAACGGCAGTGCGCCTGCCGTTTCGACACGGACGTGCAGTCCAATCGCTGCGAGCACAGCGAGCGCCTTGTCGAGCTGTACTGTGCCTTTCCCTGTTTCTAAGTCGCGCACGAAGCGCTCGGACACGCGGGCGCGCCGGGCGACGTGTCGCTGTGTCAGTCCTCCTTCGCGGCGGCGTTCGCGCGCGATATCCCCGATTGTTTCAGCCGTGAGCATGGCGTAGGCCCCCGTCTCCCCGATATATGCATGGTGTCCCGCCAGTCTAAAACGTCGTGGCGGGTGCCGCTACTTGAAAAGGGGGCTGCGGCGCGGCGGGCGAGTGCTGGTCGTGCTTCCCGTGCTTGCACCACAACTGGGGGTAGTGCGCCACCTTAACTCGGCGCAGAATAGTGACGTGGGCTACATTTATGTAAATCCTGTAAACCACAGTGTGTTAACTCAGCGGCTGTGCTGAGACAGTACAGAATCCGCGCCGAGTCGGCATAGAAAGGACTCCTCATGACCACTGCCAGCTCGTCCCGTGACTTCGTCAAAGACGATATCCGCCTGCTTGGACGGGTACTTGGCCGCGTCATTGCGCAGCAGGAGGGTGAGAGTGTCTACGAACTCGTCGAGTCCACGCGTCGCCTAGCTTTCGATGTCGCCCACGGGGACGCCAGCGCTGAGGACTTGCTTGCCGTCTTCCGCGACCTCGACATCACGAAGGCCAACCTCGTCGCTCGCGCCTTCTCCTACTTCGCGCTGCTTGCCAACTTGGTCGAGGACCTTGCGGACGAGTCCGTGCCTGCGCCGGTCTCCCTGCGCACGACCTTTGACAAGCTCAAGGATTCGCCGGTCACCGCGGCTCAGGCTTCCCGCGTCGTCCGTGATGCCGTGGTCGCGCCGGTCCTTACCGCGCACCCCACGGAAACTCGCCGCCGCACGGTCTTCGATACTCAGACACGCATTAAGAAGCTCCTCCAGCAGTGGCATCTCGGCGGCGATGAGTCGGACATTGAACGCGAGCTGTACCTGCGTATGACGCTGCTGTGGCAGACCGCGCTCATCCGCATCGCGCGCCCGACCCTCGAAGACGAGGTTGACGTCGCGCTGCGCTACTACAAGCTTTCCCTGCTCGAGCAGATTCCGGCGCTCAACCGTGCCGTCCGCGAGGGCCTCAAGGAGACCTTCGGGCTGCAGCTTCCCGAAGCCGCTCTCATGCGCCCCGGCTCTTGGATCGGCGGCGACCACGACGGCAACCCTTTCGTCAACGCGGATACGCTCACCTACGCCACCTCGCGCGCGGCGGAGACGGCGCTCAAGTACTACGAAGATCAGCTCGCGGAGCTCGAGCGCGAGCTCTCCCTCTCGGACCGCTATTCCTCCTGTTCCACGGAGCTGGAGCAGCTTGCCGATGCCGCCCATAATGACTGGGAGTCCCGCGTCGACGAGCCCTACCGCCGCGCTATCTTCGGGATCCGTGCCCGCGTCGCCGCCACGCGTAGGCACTTCTTCGGCGACGAGGCGGCGACCGTCGCCCCCTTGACGGAGCGCCGCCGCCCCGACCTTCTGCCAGCCTCGGGTGCCGCGCCCGCCGAGCCATACGAGGGGCCCGCGGAGCTGCAGCATGACCTCGACATCATCGACCGTTCGCTGCGCCAGCACAATGACGACATCATCGCCGAGGACCGTCTGGCACGCCTGCGCGACGCTATCTCGACGTTCGGGTTCCACCTCTACACGCTCGACATGCGCCAGAACTCTGAGTCCTTCGAGGCCGTCCTCGCCGATATCTTTGCTGCCGCCGGTCTCACCGACGACTATGCTTCGCTCGACGAGACTGCCCGCGTCGAGCTTCTCGTGGGTGAGCTGGGTACGCCGCGCCCGTTGCTCTACCCGAACCACGCCCCGCTGGGCGAGCTCGCGGAGAAGGAGCTCGGTATCTTCCGCGCGGCTGCCGCGGCCGTCGCGAAGTTCGGCGAGCGCTCCGTCGCGCACTGCATCATCGCTATGACCGGTACCGTGAGCGACATCCTCGAGCCCATGGTTCTGCTCAAGGAGGTGGGGCTCACCCACGTCGACGTCGTCCCGCTCTTCGAGACCATCGATGACTTGAAGGCCGGCGCCCACATCCTGGAAGAGCTCTGGTCCCTGCCGTTCTATCGCGACTACCTGCGCGCTCGTGGCGACGTCCAGGAAGTCATGCTCGGCTACTCGGATTCCAACAAGGACGGCGGCTACCTTCAGGCGAACTGGTCGCTTTACGACGCGGAGCTCGAACTTGTCGAGCTGTGCCAGCGCCACAATGTTGAGCTGCGTCTGGCCCACGGCCGTGGCGGCGCCGTCGGCCGTGGCGGCGGCCCGACCTATGACGCCATCCTTGCCCAGCCCAAGGGTGCCGTCTCCGGTTCTGTTCGCATCACCGAGCAGGGTGAGGTCATCTCCGCGAAATACGGCGCGCCCGAGACCGCTCGCCGCCACCTCGAGGCCTTCGCGGCCGGCGCGCTCGAGGCCTCCCTCTTTGATACCGAACCCATCGCCGACCCAGAAGGTTCTTACGCGCTCATGCGCGAGCTCTCCGCGCGCTCCGGCGAAAAGTATCGTGAGCTCATCGGCGACCCGGGCTTTATCCAGTACTTCACCGAGTCCACTCCGCTCCACGAAATCGGCGACCTCAACCTCGGCTCCCGCCCCGCGGCCCGTAAGCAGACCACCGCGATTTCTGACCTCCGCGCCATCCCGTGGGTGCTCTCTTGGTCGCAGTCGCGTACCAACGTCCCCGGCTGGTTCGGCGTAGGCACCGCGCTTTCCGGTTGGGCAGGGGAGAACGCCGCGCGCTGGGATAAGCTGCGCGAGCTCTACCAGACCTGGCCCTTCTTCCGCGCCGTCTTGTCCAACATGGCGCAGGTCATGACCAAGGCGGAGATCGCCCTCGCGCGTCTCTACGCGAACCTCGTGAGCGACCAAGACGTGGCCGACCGCATCTACACGCTCATCGCTGACGAGTTTGAGCTCACCCGCGAGGTCTACCTCAAGGTCACCGGCAACGCGGACCTCACGGCGGAAAACCAGCGCCAGGCTCGCTCCCTGAAGCGCCGTTACCCGTACCTCCTGCCGCTCAACGCGGTCCAGCTTGAGCTGCTGCGCCGCTACCGCGCTGGCGACGACTCCTTCCTCGTCTCGAAGACCATCCAGGTGACGATGAACGGTCTCGCCACCGCCTTGCGCAACGCCGGCTAAGCCCGGGCGTAGCTGCAGAAGCTATCAACACAGCCCACAACGCGTCCCTCGCGGGGGCTGGGCGCTGTGGATGGGATTATTGGCGGACGCGGAATCGCATGCCGTGGGAATCCAATGCCTCTATATAAGGGGCGCCGAGCGCTGTTGCCGGCGTGAGGACGCCGCCTTCGCCAGGATGGTTCACGAGGGTGACGGCTGCTTCGGTGAGCATCATGGCGGTTGTCTTGTACCCTGGGTCGCCCTCGGCGGACACCTCGGTGACATAGACATGACCGTCTTCGTCTTTGCCGTAGTGGGCGATGGTGAAGCCACCCTTCTCAATGTCCTTGGGGCCGTCGCCTGGTTCGGGGATAAAGCGGGAGAGGGGCTTGCGCAGGCTGGGAATCATAATCAGTGCGAAGCCGGCGACTGTCGCGGCGTGGAGGAGCTGTGCTTTTGCTTGACCCAGGAGTCCTTGGCCGGTGGTCATCGCCTCGCGGTAGCGCAGGCGCTCGCCATAGGCGTGATTCATAAGCGAGTTGGAACGGCGCACGACGCGCGTATTGAACATGGCCATGAAGAATGGGCCGACCCATTGGCCCACGAGCTCGTCGTATTCCACGAAGCGGTCAGGCTCGGGGCCGAGGTCGGGCTCCTGCTTGTGGTCCGGCGAAAGGGAATGGGGGCTGTGGAGGATTGCGCCGCCCTTGGGCATGCGCTTCGCGTCGGCGCTGACTTCGCGCATGGAGTCGATCGTGCCGCCGGACAGGCCACCGGAGAGTCGTTCCACCGACATAGTGACCTCGGTGAGCGGGCGGTTCGCGTGCTGGTGGAGGTAGAACATGCCCATGTCGGAGGGAACGGAGTCGAATCCGCAGGAATGGACAATGCGGGCCCCGGTCTCCTGGGCGACCTCGTGCCAGTTGTCGATGCTGCGGCGGATGAAGAGCGCCTCGCCGCAGAGGTCTACGTAGCCGGTGCCGTTCTGGGCGCAGGCGGCGACCAGGTTATCGCCGTACCGCGTGTACGGGCCCACGGTTGTGATGATGACCTTCGCGCGCTTGGCGAGTGCATCCATGGCTTTGGCGTCCATGGCGTCGGCAACGATGACGGGGTAGCCCAGTTTCAATCCGTTGACTCGCCCGGCACCGCGGGCGGCAAGCGCCACCTTGAGTTCGGGATGGTTCGCCTTGATATAGCGGGCGGTGATTTTGCCGACGAAGCTCGAGGCTCCGAAAAGGATGATGTCAAAGTCGCGTTCCGACGTGAGATTTGTGTCCTGTGCCATAGCTGGTAAGTCTATCGAAGCGCGCGGGCATCGGGGTCGTGGAGTGGGCGGTTGAAGGGACGGGCAGGCGTGAAAGATTAACTTCTTTGCCAATTTCTCTGCAAAAGATGCTCGCAAAATTTAGGATAGGTGAGGCATGACACACTTCTAAGAACTTGTGAACGGAGGAATTGTGGATCTCTACGAGTACCAAGCTCGTGACCTCTTCGAAGCGCATGGAGTCCCCGTGCTGGGCGGCATCATGGCGACCTCGGCGCTGGAAGTGCAACGTGCCGCGGCAAAACTCATGAAGGCGGGCAGCGAGCTCGTTGTCGTCAAGGCCCAGGTGAAGGTCGGCGGACGCGGTAAAGCGGGCGGCGTGAAGGTCGCGCGTAGTCCAGAAGAAGCAGCAGCCGTTGCGGATGAGATTCTGGGTCTCGATATCAAGGGGCATGTTGTCCGCAAGGTGATGGTTGCCCAGGGTGCTGACATCGCTGAGGAGTATTACTTCTCGATTGTGCTCGACCGCACGAAGCGCCGGTACTTGGCCATGCTGTCCAAAGAGGGCGGAGTGGAAATCGAACAGCTCGCGCAGGAGCGTCCGCATGTGCTTATCCGCCGGAGCTTCTCGCCGCTCGACGGCATGACGGACACACTCGCGCGCGACATGGCGTACGAGGCCGGGTTCGATGAGGCGGATATCCCGCAGCTCGTGCCGGTCTTCAAGAAGCTGTACGAAGTCTACGTAGAGGAAGATGCCTCGCTCGTGGAGGTCAACCCACTGGTGAAAACCAACGATGGAAAGATTCTGGCGCTCGACGGTAAAGTCACCCTTGATGAGAACGCGAGCTTCCGCCATCCCGACCACGCTGAGTTGCAGGACCATTCGGCCACAGACCCGCTCGAGCTCAAGGCGCAGAAGATGGGGCTCAACTACGTCAAGCTCGACGGCAACGTCGGGATCATCGGCAACGGCGCTGGCCTCGTCATGTCCACGCTCGACGTCGTCGCGTACGCGGGGCACAAGCTCGCCGAGGGCGATGACGTCGCCGCCAAGCCCGCGAACTTCCTCGATATCGGTGGCGGCGCGAACGCGGAGGTCATGGCCAACGGTCTTGAGGTTATCCTCGGCGATCCCCAGGTCAAGTCGGTCTTCGTTAACGTCTTCGGCGGGATTACCGCCTGTGACGAGGTCGCCAAGGGCATCGTTCAAGCCTTTAAGATTCTCGCCGCCGATGGCATCGCGCCCAAGCCGCTCGTCGTGCGCTTCGACGGTAACAATGCGGAGCTGGGCCGGCAGATCCTCAAAGAAGCAGCGCTCGACCACCTCGAACAGGTCGACACCATGGATGCGGCTGCACTGCGCGCCGCGGAGCTCGCCTCCCGCACAAACCTTGTTGCTGTCTAACCCTATTCCGAGAACCAGAAAGAGACTTCTATGTCGATTTTCCTTGATGAAAACTCTGCCATCATCGTCCAGGGTATGACGGGTTCCGAAGGCATGAAGCACACCCAGCGCATGCTCGATTCGGGCTCTCGCATCGTCGGCGGTGTGAATCCCAAGAAGGCCGGCGAAGAGCTCGAGTTCAATGATGGCGTGACCATCCCCGTCTTCGGCTCCGTGCGTGAGGCCATGAAGGCCACCGGCGCGAACGTGTCTGTCATCTTTGTCCCCGCGAAGTTCACGAAGGCCGCAGTCGAGGAGGCCATCCACGCGGAAATGCCCCTCGTCGTCGTCATCACCGAGGGCGTGCCCGTGCGCGATACTGCGGAGTTCTTCGCGCTTGCCCGCGAGAAGGGCACCACCCGCATTATCGGCCCGAACTGCCCGGGGCTCATCACGCCGGGCGTCTCCAATGCTGGCATCATTCCCGCGAACACCGCGCCGAACCCCGGCAAGATCGGCCTCGTTTCTAAGTCCGGCACGCTCACGTACCAGATGATGTACGAGCTGGGTGACCTCGGATTTAGCACCTGCGTGGGCATCGGCGGCGACCCGATTATCGGCACGACGCACATCGCGGCGATCGAGGCCTTCCAAGCTGACCCGGACACCGAGGCCATCATCATGATCGGCGAGATTGGCGGTGACGCGGAGGAATACGCCGCCGAGTACATCCGCGACCACGTGACCAAGCCCGTCGTCGCCTATATTGCGGGCTTTACCGCGCCCGAGGGCAAGACCATGGGCCATGCCGGCGCCATCGTCTCGGGCGGTTCCGGCACCGCCGAGGGCAAAAAGTCCGCGCTCGAGGCCGCCGGCGTCAAGGTGGGTAAGACCCCCACTCAGGCCGCGGAGCTCATGCGCGAGATCCTCGTCGGCTCGTCCGCGAGCTTGACCTCGGCGAGCCGCTAGCTTTCCGATGCCGCCGCGCGCTGGGCCGTCCCTAGCGCGCAGCGTGGGCATGGCGTGAACATGCTGTTCACAGCCTCTATCGGTCGAATTTTCGGCGATTTATCGGTCGAATTTTCGGCGATTTATCGGTCGTATTTTCCGTCCTGAATCGGTCGAATTTTCCGTCTAGTCGGGCCTGTGTCGTTAGGCGTGTGCAGTTAGTCGGTGGCGCCGGACAGGCCGCGGCGGGCGAGCAGCGGGGCGACGTCCTTGTCGCGGCCGCGCAGCTCGCGGTAGGCCTCGGTGAAGTCGCGGGACGCGCCCTTGGACAGGACGAGGTCGCGGAAGCGCTGGCCGGCGGCGCGGGCGGCGGCATCGGAAGCCTCGGGGCCCGCGGCGTTTTCTTCCTTGAACCAGGAGAAGCCGTCGGCGTCGAGGACCTCGGCCCACAGGTAGGAGTAGTAGCCCGCGGAATAGCCGCCGGCGAAGATGTGATTGAAGTACGCGGAGCGGTAGCGCGGCGCGATGTGCGGGTTGTGCAGGCCAGCGTCGTCGAGGGCGGCGCGCTCGAAGGCGTCGATGGACTCTTGGGATGCGGCGATGGCGGCGGCATCGGCAGGCGTGAGGGAGTGCCAGGCAAGGTCGACGATGGAGGCAGCGAGATACTCGACGGTGCTAAAACCCTGACCGAAGGTCTGGGCCTCGCGGACCTTGGTGAGCAGCTCGTCCGGGATGACCTCGCCGGTCTCCACGTGGCGGGCGTAGCGCTTGACCATGGCCGGGTCGAGGGCCCAGTTCTCGTTGATCTGGGAGGGGAATTCTACCCAGTCGCGCGGGACGCGGGTGCCGGAGAAGGTGGGGTAGCGCACGTCGGAGAGCAGGCCGTGCAGTGCGTGACCGAACTCGTGGAAGACGGTGTGGAGCTCGTCTTGGCTCAAGCGTGGCTGGGAGCCGTCCGCGGGCTTGGTAAGACCCATGACGTTGACGATGACGGGCTTGGTGCCCAGCAGGTGGGACTGGCCCACGAACTCGCTCATCCACGCGCCGCCGCGCTTGGAGGGACGGCCGAAGTAGTCGGTGAGCAGCAGGCCGATGCCGCTATCGCGATCAGCGGTGGGGTCTTGGCCTTCGTCGAAGACCTCCCATACGCGCACGCCCTCGGCGTAGCCTTCGAGGTCCTCGCGCGGGACGACGGTGATGCCGTAGAGGCGGTGGGCCGCGGCGAAGACTCCATCCTTGAGAACGCGGTCGAGAGGGAAGTACTGGCGCAGCTCGTCCTCGTCGAGGGAGAAGTCGCGGGCGCGAACCTGGGATTCCCAGTAGGCCCAGTCCGCGGCACCGAAGTCCTCGTTGTGCAGGGTGGCTTCCTCGGCGAGCAGCTTTTCTTCGCCGGCGGCGTTAGCCTCGGCGGCAGGGGCGAGCTCGACGAGCATGCGGCGGGCGGCCTCGGCGGTCTGCGCGGTCTCCTCGGCGATGACGTAGTCCGCGTGGGTGTCGTAGCCGAGCAGCTGCGCGCGCTCGGCACGCAGGCGCGCCATCTCGGTGAGCACGCTCAGGTTATTCTCGCTGCCGCGGGCGCGCGAGGCCTCATAGACCTTGGCGCGGGCGGCCGGATCGGCCAGGCGCGCGAGCTCCGACTGGACGGTGGGCAGCTCGAGCGGGAGCACGTAGCCGTCTTGGCCTACCTCGTTGGCGTAGGCCTTGGCGGCCTCGATGCGATCGGCGGGCAGGCCTTTGAGCTCTTCCGCGCTGTCGAAGTGCACGGCGCGCTCGCGGGTGGACGCCATGAGGTTGCGGCCGAACTCCTCGGAGAGCGCCGAGAGGCGCTGGTTGATGGTGGAGAGCTGCTCTTTCTCTGCCGCGCCGAGGTCCGCGCCCTGGCGCGCAAAAGTCCGCAGCAGGTGCGCGTGGAGGCGTTGCGACTCCTCGTCGGCCGGCGGGGTCGCCTCTTTGAGGCGGGCGTAGAGGACCTCATTCTGGTAGATCGCATCCGAATGCGCGGCGACCTGCGGCCAGACCTCCGCGGCGATCTCTTCCATCTCGTCCGTGACATCCGTGCCCGACAGGTTGCCGAAGATGGAAAGCACGCGCTCTAAATCCTGGCCAGCGCGCTCGAGGGCCTCGACGGTGTTTTCCCACGTCGGGTCGGCCGTGTTGTCGACGATGGCCTTAATCTCCTCGTCGTGGCGGGTGAGTGCCTCGGCGATGGCGGGACGGAAGTGCTCGACCTTAATCTCCGCAAACGGCGGGAGCTGGTAGGGGAGCGTGGAGGGGGAAAGAAGTGGATTAGTCATGCGACTAATCTACCGATTTCCTCGTACCGGCGGCAGGAGAATCCCTTAAAACACGAGCTGTTCGGGCCAAGGAAGTTCGACCTTGTGGTCGTCGAAAGGAGCGACTTCGAGCTCCACCGGGATTCCGCCTGCGATGTGCAGCAGCACCATCGCCTCGGGGCAATCGGCGGTGAGCACGTAATCGGAGCCTTGCGGGACGGCCTTGCCGTTGGCGTCGCGACGCGGCTCCGGCGGCTCTTCACCTGCCGTGAGATAGACCGTGGGGCACGTGCCACATCCACAGTGCTTGTACACCTTGAGTTCCGGCACGCGCGCAGCAATGGCCTTGCGCTGCTCCGCGCTCAAGGAATGCATGGCGTCCGAGGCATGCGCCAGCATGGCGTAGACGACGTCGGATTCAGAAGAAAACAGGGGACGCATGATTATGCCTTTCGTAGGGGGTGCAGGATTCATACGCTAGCAGGGGCCCTCGACATGGGTTGGTGCGTGCGGTGTGCGGCAGGGACGTGACCGTTAGAAGAGGAATTTTCTGCGTCAGAAGCAAGAAACAGGCAAAGAATTGAATTTTTGCATATATCTAGGTCATGGACTCGGAGGAGACGTGAAAACAGCGAATTCAGGCCACAATCGAGGCTTGTGAGGTTAATGAAGCAAGAAAGCCTCTGAGTCGAGCAAAGAAATCTGCGTTGCTTGGCAACGCGGAGACGCCGAGGCCATGCGGGGACTCGGCGTCGAAAGGGTAAACGAAACGCTAGAACATCGTGACCACGGTTGTGGCCAGCACAATGAGACCATGACCGTGACGAAGACATTGGTGGCGCGGCCGCGGTACTGCTCGAGGGCTGGGACGTAGTGCACGCAGAGCATGGGCAGGAGGTAGGTGAGGAAGGTAAAGAAGATGCCGCCCACGAGCGTGATGAGGCTGAGAATCGAGGGGTTAAAGACTGCGGCCAGCGAGACCGTGACGAAGATAAAGAAGTACGTCCACAGGTCGAAGGCGCGGGGGCTAAGCCGGCGCGTGAGTCCCGGCATGGCGAGCTCTGCCAAGTACTGGGTGCCCTCGATGGTGCCCAGGGCGTGGCCGAAGTAGCTCGACGCCACCGCGCAGATGACGACGACGGGCGCCATGTAGGACAGGAACGGGTTGTCCGTGACGTTCGCGAAGTAGGAGAGGACGGGCAGGTTTTGAGCCTCGGCCTCAATCATGCCGTCGGCACCCATGGCTAGCGCGGAGGACCATACGAAGAACATGGTGAAGACCGTGAGCAGGATGGTCGAGTTGCGGATGGCATTCGCCGTGGGGCGGCCGTCCTTGTGCGCGGCGACGCAGAACTGCGAGAGGGCCGCGACGTAGGAGAACGCGAAGACAAGCACCGGCAGGATGAGCAGGATGGACGTGAGGATACCCAGCGCACTATGGTCGCCGGCCTGCATAAAGGATGCGAAATCCCACTGCGGGATGAGGTAGAGCGAGACCGCGCCCAAGGCAAAGATGAGCGGGTAGACCACGAGATTCGCCGCGGCGAGCATCACCTTGTTGCCAAAGGCGAGCGCTGCCGTCATCAGCCCCACGCACAGCGGCGCGAGGATCCACCGGGAGATCTCCGGCCCGTGGAATTGGTTGACGATGAGGCTTTCCACCGTGTTCGTAATGGAGACGCCGTAGATGAGCACCACGGGGAAGACGGTGAACCAGTACATGGCCGCGAGCAGAATGCCCTTATTGCGCCCGAAAAACTTGGTGAGCACCATGAGCACGTCCGCGCCGGGAATAGGCGAGTGGTTCATGATCCACGAGAACGCATGGTGCGAGAAATACGTCATCGGGCCGATGAGGAGCGTCGCGATGAGCAGCGGGATAAAACCAAAGCTGCCGGCCGAGATAGGAAGGAAGAGGATGCCCGCGCCCACGGCGGTGCCGAAGAGCGTGATGGTCCACTGCGCATTAAAGGAGCGCTTGGACGTCGTTCGTTGATCCACTATGACCTACAATTCTTTGCCGGTTTTCTTTCGTCGGATAATGCTACTCATTGTTCGATAATGTCTTGGTTCCGCCCCGCTCAGCGGACGCGGCAAAGGTCATCTCCCGCGGCGTGACGAGCCTGCGGCGATGGATACAGACAGACGCAGCGCGTTAGTCGAAAGCCGGATCCCGGACACGCCATCGAGAGGCGTTTATGCCGAGGTTGCTCGCCATAGTGCAGAGTAATGACGAGCAGCGTCGCCATTACTGGGGGCTTGGACTCGCTGTATTCTGGCCGCATGACCACTCTCCGCAGCGCCGCCGTCGTGGGCGCCGGGCCCAATGGCCTCACCGCCGCGGCGGTGCTGGCGCGCGCCGGGCTGCGTGTCGAGGTCTTCGAGGCTGGTCCCGCGCCGGGCGGCGCCGCGCGCAGCGTCCGCTTCTATGACCGGACGATTGACCTCGGCGCGGCCGCCCATCCCTTCGGCGTCGCGAGCCCAGCCTTCCGTGCGTTGGGTCTCGAGGACCACGGCCTCGAATGGGCCCACCCGCGTTATCCGCTCGCGCATCCCTTTGATGATGATCCTGCGGCCCTGCTGCATCGGGACCTCAACGCCACCGCGCGGCGTCTTGGCGTCGATGGTCCCGCCTGGCGTGCGCTGCACGCGCCCATTGCGCAGCTTTCCGATACCCACCTCGCCAACGTCCTGCGTCCCCTCACCGGCGTCCCGCCGCACCCGCTGGCCATGGCACGCTTCGGCGTGCGCGCCGCGCCGCCCGCGAGTGCGCAAGCCCGCGCACTCTTCCGGACGGAAGCAGCCCGCGCGCTCTTCATCGGCTCGGCACTCCACGCGCTGTGCTCGCCGACCCTGCCGTTCACGAGCGCTTTCGGCGTCCTCTTTGGCGCGCTGGGCATGACGACGGGGTGGCCCGTGGCGCGCGGCGGCTCCGGCGCCATTACCGATGCCCTGGCGAGTGTCCTCGCGACCCACGGCGGCGTTATCCACACTGCTCATCCCGTGACGGATATGCGGGAGCTCACCCGCTTCGATGCCGTCGTGCTCGCGCTCACCCCGCGCCAAGTGCTCGGCTTGCGCAACCTCATCGTGCCGGAACGCCGCGCACGGGTCTTGCGCGATTGGCGCTACGGCCCCGGTGCGTTCAAGATCGACTACGCACTCGATGGCCCAGTCCCGTGGCGGGACCCGGCGGTAGGGGAGGCCGGCACCGTTCACCTCGGCGGTACCGTGCCGGACCTCATCGCCGCCGAGCGCGCCATCGCGCGCGGCGAGATGCCCGCCCGCCCCGTCGTGCTCGTCGCCCAGCAGTCTGCCGCGGATCCTGGACGCGGCCACACGCTGTGGGCCTATGCCCACGTGCCTCACGGTTTCACTGGCTCAGCGCTCGAACACATCGAGGGACAGCTTGAGCGCTTCGCGCCGGGGTTCACTGCCCACGTGCTCGCCCGCCGCGTCATGAGTCCGACGGACCTCGAGACATGGAATCCCAACCTCGTGGGCGGCGACATCGCCGGCGGCGCCATGACCGGCACGCAGCTGTTCCTACGCCCCGGTTTTGTGCGCAACCCTTACCAGCTCACGCAACGGGTGTTCCTCGCGTCTGCCGCCACCGCGCCCGGCGGTGGTGTGCACGGCATGCCGGGGTGGCACGCCGCGCACGCGGTGTTGCACAGCGCCTAGATATTCCAGTGCCCTGGGGCGTTCTTGGAATAGTTCACGCCTATCGCTGCAAAGTGGACCTCTGCTGCATCAATCTTCGCTTGTTCGCTGGCGCGGATCTTGTTTCGATCCATCGTGGACTTGGTTTCGCGAATCATATACAGCTTGTCTTCGCCGTCCACACGCTTAACAATCGCCCAGTCCGGGTTATACGGGCCGACGGGAGTGTCGATCTTGAACTTCGGGGGCAGTTTCACAAATAGCTTGATGTCGTCGTTGCCGTCGAGCAGCTTGGCGAACTGCCGCTCCGTGTCAGAGTCATAGACCACGTAGTCATAGTCTGTCTTTGTCTTGTTCTTGACCTCATAGAGGTTTTCGAGGAAGTGCTGCTTTTCTTTCACTCCGTCTTCGCGCAGCTCCGACAAGGAATAGACGCTGCCATCGATTTTCTCGTATTGCACGCCCTTGGTCACAAGCATTGAAAGCTCGGTCTGGATGATGGTGCGCACCATTGCAACGAAGTCATTCGGATTACCGATGAACTCGTCGAGCCGATCGCTTTGTAGAAGGATATCGATAATTGTCCTGCGGGTGAGCGACGTCGCCTCTTGGAGCTCCGTCACGATATCTGGGAGCTGGAAGCTCCCTCGGAGGTCGGTGGCGCGCGGACTACTAGTTTCTTCGCCCTCCGTGCCGCCACGGGAGATGGTCAGCTTGGCCTTGGTCACCTGCACTCGCAGCGGCTCGATCTCTGGGGCATTCTTGATCCCTTCGACCGCGTTTTCAATGAGCTCATCGCGATCGACGGAGACGCTGAAGGTTGTGCGCTGAGTGATGGTCTTCCAGAACTCTGTGAACTCGGGAGACTCGAAATACAGTTCCTTGTTGAGCGTGCGTGTCGTGCGATGACGGATAGGTTTGATATGAGTTCCGATGCTCGCGCGCTTCATGAGGGCAAGCACTTCGTTTTCAACGTCACTGAACTCGTCGCTGAGCTCAAGGGCGAAGCCGTCAGCATTGGGGGTGAAATCCTTGGTAAGGCGACCGTCCTCGTCGAGGAAACCGCGGTCGTTCAGCTCCTCCCAAATACGCTCCGAGGTTGCGTAGCCGATGTTTTTATCGTCCTCGGAGTCCGGCCGTCGAATCTTCGCAAAGTGGCCCTTGCCAATGAAGCCGATGGCAACGCCCGCCTTCGTGTATTCCTTTTGGAGATTGCTGGCGAACTGTTGGTAGGACTCGTTGGCGACGACGGTTAACTGCGCGACGGATTGATCGGACAGCCGCACGCCGTCCTGGTCCACAGGTAGACGCAGACCGCGGCCGATCGTCTGGCGACGTTCGGTCTCCGAGCCCATCTCGCGCAGCGTACAAATCTGGAAGACGTTAGGGTTGTCCCAGCCTTCGCGCAGCGCCGAGTGAGAGAAGATGAAGCGTACAGGTTCGTCCTCGCTGAGCAGGCGCGCCTTGTCTTTCATGATGAGGTCGTAGGAGTCCTCGTCATTCTTCGATGTGCCGCTCGTATCGTCGTAGACGCCTTTCTTAATCTGTGAGAAGTACGCGCGGCGCAGCTCGACGGGATCTTGCGGCAGCAACTCTTCGTAACGAGGAGACCGCGCACGTTCTTCGATAAATAGCTCGTCGAACCACTGCGCGAATTTGCCGTTCGCGGTGTCATTGTCGGCGCCATCGCCGAGGTAGCTGTGGACCCTGTCGACGAAGAAGAGGCTGAGCACCTTGATGCCTTGCTCGCGCAGCATCGACTCACGGCGGAAGTGCTCACGGATGGTTTCTCGGATCATTTCGCGGTACACAGCGTCGTCATTGGAACCGATGGACTCGCCGACACGAAGGATGCCGTGGTGGGTAAGTTCCACGAAGCCGCCCGCGTCGAGGTTGATCTCGTTGATGCGCCAGTTGTTCTCGTACGCCGGGTTACCCGTGACTTTCGCTAGATCCTGGTTCGTTGTGACGTTCTTTTCCTGACGTTTGAACGAACCGTCCTTCTTGCGGCAGTCGAGTTCGAGACGGGCTTGCCACGGCTGGCTCTTCACCGACACCACCTTGATATACGGCTTGGCGTCGTTTCCATGCTCCGTGGTCTCCGCCACGACGATTTGCTTGACCAGTCCTAGCTCGTGCGCGTCGACCGGATCGAGCCGGTAGACCACGTTGCGGGTCTCGCGGTGCGTCGCGCTGTAGCGCAGCATGAACGCAGGGTTGAGTCCCTCGAGCGAGGTCTTCGCAAGATCGGACTCCATGTTCTGCGGTTCGTCGAGGATGAGGACGGGTTGCGTCGCGCGGAGGAAATCGATGGGGCGCAGGCCGTTGAGCTTGTCACGAGTCTGGTGCATGATGAGGCGGTCGCCCTTGCTGCGCACAGAGCTAATCGTCATGATCATGATCTGAATGCTGGTGGACGTCGCAAAGGACTGGACTTGCTCGGCGTCCTTGCCGCTGTAGACCACGTGATCGAAGGGCTGATCCGGGTAGAGCTGCCGGAAGTGATCGGCCATGAGCTCGATGCTCGTTTTCACGCCCTCGCGAATCGCAACGCTGGGGACGAGGATGATGAACTTGGTGAAGTTGTACTTCCGTGCGAGCTCGAACACGGTACGCAGATAGACGTAGGTCTTACCCGTACCGGTCTCCATCTCAATATCGAACTGCCGCCCATCCTTGAGCTCAGTGGCAGGCTCTAGCCCATTGTGATTCTGGATCTCCTGCAGATTGCGCAGGATTTGGTCGTCACCCACCACCAGGTTATTGCCCACTGCGCCGATCTCTGCACTGACATCGATGTTAAAGAGAGCGTCGTCCTCTTCTCCGTCGAGGGTCGTCGCTGCCAGGTCGACAGGCTGGCTTGGAAGGTTCAAAGAAGAGACGAGGCTGCCGGCATCTTTCGGCTGTCCCTTGAACAACTCCGTGACCGAGTTGATGGCGGCGAGCTGATAGTCCTGCTTCGGATCAAACTTGAATTTCATGATGAGTGCTCCTTACACAGTCCGCAGCTCGACGTTGTGTGTTGCACAGATCTGCACCACATTGGTCTTCAGCTCGTCGTCTCCCTGGAAAGCATCCTCCAGAATGATGAACTCAGCTGGCGCAGTCGCGACGGCTGCTCGTAGTTGCTCGACGCTCGGTTTTACATGCTCGTTAAGGTACAGCAGGAGGCAGGTGCGGTCCTCCCCGGCGGCGGCATGCTGCTCCCCAACGATGGTGTACGGCAGGTCATCGATGTCGATGTCGCGAATCGATTCGACGAGAGAGCGCCCCTGCTTGAGGAGGATTTCCACGAGGAGATCCTCGGGATCCGCATTGTCATTGCTGCTGCCGCGCAGGTCGATCAGGGTCTGGCTCAGCGTCTCGGCGTCGATTCCTGGCTGGGGCTGCCACTTCTTAAAGTTGGTATCGGCGAGCGTGTAAGAGCGGAACCCAGCATCGAATTCTTCGGCGGCACGCCTTACGCGTTCGCGAGACAACGAGGAAATCGTCGGTTCGAGTTTCAGCTCCGTGCAGAACTTATACCCTTCCTTTTGCTCCTTGTTCTTCTCATGCAACGGCTCCGGAAGCTGCACCAGAATGAAGCGCCGGTTGCCACCATCTTCGGAGTTCTGTTTCATGACGGCGTGACCCGTTGAGCCAGAGCCCGCGAAGAAGTCGAGCACGATGTCGTTGCTCGCTGGCTGCGTGGTCAGCGCCAGAATGCGCTGCAAGAGCTTGAGCGGTTTCTGGCCATTTCGGAAGCCTTTGACGCCGTTGGTTTCCTTGTTGAGGTTGATAGTGGAGATATCCGTCCACAGATCGCAGAGCGACTCTTTCAGATAATCGCTGAGGAAGAGCATCTGCTTGCCTTCCCACCAGATGTACTCGATGCCCGTGGGAGACGTCACGCGTGCAATAGGAGTGTCGAAGGCCATGTCGCTGAGCGAAGCGTTGTTGGTGCGATAGACAACGCGCTCCGCGTTCTCGACCTTAAACTTCCGTACAGCGTCTGCAGTAGTGGGAAGTCCCTGCTCGACCATGGCGTCTTTGACGGAGGTGAGAACCCATTCCTCGGCCGGGGCGCTGGGGTTGATAATAATTTTGTTGTAGTACTTGAGGTACTTGTCCAGCGTTCCATCAGCAGAGCCACTCTTGGGGACGTCGACACGATTGAGCGATGCCCGCGTGTGGTCGCGCGTGCAGAGCACCACATATTCCTTGATTTTGGGCAGGCGCTTGTCGACGTGCGACATCTTCACGCCCGAGGTCTCACTCGATTTCACGGGAATGGTGTTGATGACGTTGTCCTCACCGAAGATCTCGCGGCACATGGTCACGAGGTTGGAAAGCTCGCTGTCATCGATGCTGATAGCGATGTAACCGTCAGGAGTAAGCAGATTGCGCGCAAGTTTGAGTCGCGGATAGAGCATGTTGAGCCAGTTGGAGTGGTACCGGCCTTCGGACTCGGCATTTGTGGAGAGCTTCTTGCCGTCGCTGCTCGTCTGCTGCGACCACCCGAGATAGTTCCTGATGCCGTCTTTGAAGTTATCCGGATAGATGAAGTCATGGCCCGTGTTGTACGGAGGATCGATGTAAATGAGCTTGATGTGGCCGTGATAGTGCTTCTGGAGCACCTTGAGGACCTCGAGGTTATCGCCTTCGATGAAGGCATTCGTCGCAGAGTCCCAGTTCCTGGACTTGCCCTTTTCCGGACGCAGCGTTGCAGAAGTGGGCAGCTGGGCGGCACGCATGGCGCGCTTCTTCCCCGGCCAGAACAAGCCAAAGCGCTCCGCAGTTCCGGATGCGTCGCCGCCTAGAAGCTCAGTGAGCTTGTCGATGTCGATGGTGCCGTCGGCGACGGCTTCAGGGACAAGGTGTGCCAACTGCGCAGCGAGCTCGGTGCGGAAGTCCGGACTAACGCCCGATACCTCGTGAATCGTGTCCGTATCGGTGTTCAGGGCGTCCTGGGCCATGAAATGTCTCCTTTGCGTGTTCGACCTGTGCGCCCTTACCAGGATAGGGAGCTAGGCGACATAGGCGCGGAAAGTTCGCATTTCTTTTCTACGATTGGGATGCCTGCAGTCGATTCCGTGCTCATGACGTCACGCGCGTGACGCTTAAGACTTGACCCTCACGTAGCGTAAGGGACTGTGATGGGTTCATGAGCAACGACAACAAGTTTGACGGCGAGGGCCGCGGTGTTAGCGATGCCGCAGCCGTCCTCGGCGTGTCCGTGCGCACCCTGCACTATTGGGAAGAACGCGGACTTGTGGTGCCGAGCGCTCGTACGTGGGCGAACTACCGCGTGTATTCCGACGCAGACATCGCACGGGCACAGCGCGTGCTGATCTACCGTGCGACGGGCATGGCACTCGCCGATATTGCGCGGGTACTCGACGCTGAGGGAACGTCCCTCGAGCACCTCGCTCGACAACGCGCATTGCTCATGGACAAACGGCACAAGCTCGACGAGATGCTTGATGCCCTCGACTATCTCATGGAGGAAGAAATGAAGGATACGAATCTCAGCGTTGACGAAATCGCCACGGTGCTGGGCGACGCTCACTTTGCCGAGCACCACGAGGAAGCAGAAGAGCGCTACGGCGGCTCGGATGATTGGGCGATATCGCAGAAGAACGCTGCGCAGCGCACGGCGGAGGACTGGGCAGACCTCAAGTCGCGCACCGATGAACTCGAGGTCCGCTTGGCGGCGGCATGCGGGGCCGGCACGACGCCAGAGTCCGAGGAAGCTCGTGCGCTCGTTGAGGAACACCGCACGCTGCTGTGCGAGCATTTCCCGGTAAGCCCCGCGAAGCACGTTCTCATCGCGCGCGGATACACCGCTGACCCGCGCTTTCGAGCTCACTACGACGAGCGGCAGGCTGGGTTAGCGGAGTGGCTGCAGGCCGCGATCAATGCGGCTGCGGCAGCGCAGGGTGTCGACCCGGACGCAGCCGTGTGGGAATAGCCGTGTGGGAATGACCGAAGCCCGCTCGCGGCCTTGGGCCGCGACGGTGACGCGGTGCTGCGCGGGGCCCAAAGGGGCATCGGCAAGCTCAGAAAACGGGGGACGACCCCACCTCCCGGGAATGAGGGAGGTGGGGCCGAGTCTGTGGAGAAGAAGGACTACTTCTTCAGTGCGTCGATGATCTCGTTGTACGCAGCGACCGGGCGCATGACAGCGTTGAGCTTGTCCTCGTCCGGAGCGTAGTAGCCGCCGAGGTCAGCCGGCTGGCCCTGGTTGTCGATGAGGGCCTGAGCGATCTCATCAGCCTTGTCTTCGAGAGCCTTGGCAATCGGAGCGAAGTGCTCGGCGAGCTCAGCGTCATCAGACTGCGCAGCCAGTTCCTTGGCCCAGTTGAGGGTGAGGAAGAAGTGGGAGCCGCGGTTGTCGATCTCGCCGACCTTGCGGGACGGGGACTTGCCCTCGTCGAGCAGGGTCTCCGTAGCCTTGTCGAGAGCGGCGGCGAGGACGCCAGCCTTCTCGTTGCCGTGAGCGTTGAGCTCGTGGCGGAAGGACTCGGCCAGGGCGAGGAACTCGCCGAGGGAGTCCCAACGCAGGTGGTTTTCTTCCTCGACCTGCTGGACGTGCTTCGGAGCGGATCCGCCTGCACCGGTCTCGAAGAGGCCGCCGCCAGCCATGAGCGGAACGACGGAGAGCATCTTCGCGGAGGTGCCCAGCTCGAGGATGGGGAAGAGGTCCGTGTTGTAGTCACGCAGAACGTTACCGGTCACGGAGATGGTGTCCTCGCCCTTGCGGATGCGCTCGACGGACGCCTTGGTTGCGGAGACCGGATCCATGATCTCGATGTCGAGACCCTCGGTGTCGTGGTCCTGCAGGTACTTCTTCACCAGCTCAGTGATGTTGCGGTCGTGGCCGCGCTCCGGGTCGAGCCAGAAGATGGCCTTCATGCCGGACAGGCGAGCGCGGTTGACGGCCAGCTTGACCCAGTCCTGGATCGGGGCGTCCTTGGTCTGGCATGCGCGCCAGATGTCGCCAGCCTCGACGTCGTGCTCGATGAGCACATCGCCAGCGGAGTTGACGACCTGGACCTTGCCGTCAGCAGCAATCTTGAAGGTCTTATTGTGGGAGCCGTACTCCTCCGCCTTCTGCGCCATGAGGCCGACGTTCGGGACGGTACCCATGGTGGTCGGGTCGAAGGCGCCGTTGGCCTTGCAGTCCTCGATGACGGCCTGGTAAACGCCAGCGTAGGAGGAGTCCGGGATGACAGCCAGGGTGTCCTGCTCCTCGTTGTTCTTGTTCCACATGTGGCCGGAGGTGCGGATCATGGCCGGCATGGAGGCGTCGATGATGACGTCAGACGGAACGTGCAGGTTGGTGATGCCCTTGTCAGAGTTGACCATGGCCAGGTCCGGGCCGTTTTCGAGGGCAGCGTCGAAGGCAGCCTTGATCTCCGCACCGTTCTCGAGGTTCTCGAGGCCCGCGTAGATGGCGCCCAGGCCGTTTTCGCCGTTGAGGCCAGCGGCGAAGAGCTCCTCGCCGTACTTGTCGAAGACGTCAGCGAAGAAGGCGCGGACAACGTGGCCGAAGAGGATGGGGTCAGAGACCTTCATCATGGTGGCCTTGAGGTGAGCGGAGAAGAGGACGCCCTCTTCCTTGGCCCGCGAGACTGCGTCTCGCAGGAAATCGTCCAAGGCCTTGGCCGACATGAAGGTGCCGTCGATGACCTCGCCCTCGAGGACCTTGAGGCCGTCGAGGAGGATCGTTTCGTTCTGATCGGCGGAGCCGATCAGCTTGATGGTCAGGGTGTCAGCGGCCGGCATGATGACGGACTTCTCGTTGTGGCGGAAGTCGTTGTCAGCCATGGTGGCAACGTTGGTCTTGGAATCAGCGGTCCAAGCGCCCATGCGGTGCGGGTTCTTCTTAGCGAAGTTCTTCACGGCGATGGGGGCGCGGCGGTCAGAGTTGCCCTCGCGCAGAACCGGGTTGACGGCGGAGCCCTTGACAGAGTCGTAGGCGGCGGCGATGGCCTTCTCTTCCTCGGTGGACGGGTTATCCGGGTAATCCGGGAGCTTGTAGCCCTCAGCCTGGAGCTCGGCGATGGCCTTCTTCAGCTGAACCAGGGACGCCGAGATGTTCGGCAGCTTGATGATGTTGGCTTCCGGCGTCTTAGCGAGCTTGCCCAGCTCTGCCAGAGCGTCATCGACCTTCTGGTCGCCGAGGGTCTCCGGGAACTGTGCCAGGATGCGGCCGGCCAGGGAGATGTCGCGGGTCTCGACCTCGATACCAGCGGTGGAGGCGAAGGCCTCAACGACGGGCTTGAACGAGTAGGTAGCCAGCAGCGGAGCTTCGTCCGTGCGGGTCCAGATGATCTTTGCCATGATTCTCCTAAATAAAGTTGAAAAAATCTTCGACGCTTAAGAATACCTGTTGTACGGTGTGCCTGCGACACGTTGGGTGGGTTTTGTGAGCGTGGTTAACCCCGTTTGAGCGGGGCGTAGTGCACATAGCTCGCAGTGAGTCTGGCATAGATAGAAGAGTGTGCGATGTGTTCGTGTAATGGAGATGTACGGGCTTAGCTTTTAAGTATCGAACCCCCTTGGAATGTGAAATGTGTATCATTACTATCGCTGGAGTACTTCCGTCACATAGAGGAGCGTTGATGTTCACGTTCGAAACGTTTCCCGAAATAGTTGCAGTAGGGGGTTCGACCCCTTCTAGGCTTCAAGGTCGAGAAGCCGTTGCCGACAGTAAAGTTTCAATCCGGCTTGCTAATAAGAAGTCTTTGGAGAAATGTCTTCATCAGCTTGAGGTGTCCGACGCTCGGCTGGTTGAACGAGGCCCAAGGGTTCCGGACCCGTATGATTGGCAGTTCGTTATCAAAGAAGTTTTCCAAGATGGAGACGCGGTCGTCTACTCTGGAGTTGCTTGGTACGACATCGACTATTTCAATGAAAAAGAGTGTATTTCAAGACCCGCGACATTCCACTATGTTCAGTTCTATGGGGGCAGACCAAGCCGATGTATCGGTCGAGCATTGGATAAAATCAGCCTAAATGCAGCTCTTTAGAAGAGGTGGCGGCGAAGGGCTTTGTTTGGCTTATGCTTTGACCGCCACCTATTTTTTAATGTCAATGTGCGGGGCTATGACTAGCCTCTCAATTTCGCTCCACTTCGCCGAGCTTAATAAGGGTGAACTGTTAGTAGCGGGCATCTTTATCTCCGGAACCTGCGCCCAAGTTTTCGCAGTCCCCTTTCTGAGCCCGCTCTTCAACAAATTCAGCAGCTACCACATAGCGCTTTCTGCTCTGATTTTGGACCTATTGGGCTTATTGTCAATGGCAGCCTATCCAGAGCCAGTGGTTCTCATTCTCGGAAACCTCGTCACTGCATGTTTAAGTGGACTTTCAATCCCCTCCATTTTTGTCATTGTTGACTCGCGAGCCGGCGAAGGACAACAAGCGAAAGTCTTCTCCCTCTTAGATACAGCGCGCCTTGGCGGCGGATTCCTCGGGCCACCGCTAGGAGGAGTACTTCTTGACCAGAGAAACTTGCAGACAGCTCTCTTCGTTGAAGCTTGCGCCGTGGCATTCTCGCTGTTTGTCTTTTTCATCCTTTACACATTTACGTCCAGAGACAATCCACTTTCGCCTCAGGATGGAGAAGCCGCGCCGAGCTTTTTTCAAAAGGTGCTCGAAGCTCCTTCTCTCTTGCTAAAAAATAAAAGCTCTAGGTCCGCGCTAACCAGTATTTGGGGAGCGATCATCTGTACCTCGGTTTTCAACGTTGCGCTTGTCTTCTATGTGACAAAAACCCTCCACGCCAGCGGTACGTTGTATGCGATCGTTGCTCAGGCTTTTATCGTGGGCCGCATCTTTGGCGCACGGTTTTCAGCTCGCCTCAACTCAAATAACGCCAAAAAGGTCCTGACCGGGGCGGGTTTCACTATGGGGTGTTTTATAGCCTTACCTGGAATTATTCCCTCATTATGGCTCTGTATTCCGTGCTTCTTTCTTGGGGGAGTCTGTAATGCCGCTCAAGTGGCCGCACTACGAATCGTTATTGTCGGAGCGGTACCTGAGGGGGTTAAGCCCAAAGCGCTTTCTACAATGGGATCAATTAATAGCTCCGCGATGCTCATTGGATACATCATTGGGGCGCCGCTAGTAAGCACTATCGGCCCAGCTGCGGCGCTTGTCGTATCCGGAATCGGCACCTCTGTACTCACAGTAGGACCAGCCCTAAAAACTATCGTGTACAACGCCCTCGACAACAACTAGGTCCACGACATTCAATATGTCGTCAAAGTAGTGAGCGAGACTAATTAAAGAGGGTTAGTTTTCGGCGCGGCCGCGCTTCCAGTAGCCCATGAAGGACACTTGCTCGCGGGGGACGCCAACCTGCTTGACGAGCATGCGACGCATGGTGGTCACCAGCGTGGACTCGCCGGCGATCCAGAAGTAGGCGTCAGGAGCCGGCGAGGCGGTGTGGGCATCGGAGCTGGCGTCGAGGGGTTCGCCGGAGGCCGAGAAAACGGGGGTTTCCCACACCGTTTCCTCTGGACTCATTCCGGTGGGGGAGTACTCGGGAACCTCGGTTTTAAGCAGCTGCGCGGCGGCGGTGAGGAGTGCCTCGCCGTGCGGGCGGGTGCCGCGCGCGTAGTAGCGCACGTCCACGCCGTTGGGCGCGGCGAGGATCTGCTGGTCCTGGGCGTAGGGGACCTCAATGTGGGCAGTGCCGGTGAGTCCCACAGGAGTTGACGGCCATTCATCGATGATGCGCGCGATGGCGGGTAGGGCCGTCTCGTCGCCGAAGAGATGAATCTGGGAGGCGGAACCTGGAGAGAACTCGATGCCGCCACCGGAGGCATCGGAAAGCGGCGGCGCGATGACGAGGATTTCATCGCCGGGGCGCGCGGCCTGAGCCCACGCGCAGGCGGGGCCCGTCGCGCCAGGGGCGGTGTGCAGGACGAAGTCCACGTCAATCTCACTGCCCACATGGTTGCGCACGGAGTAGGTGCGCATGGGGCCGCGCGCGGCGGGATCGAGACTGCGCCAGTGGTCGAACCAATTGGCATCGCCCTCGGGAAGCGCAGGCAGTCCTTGAGATCCAGGGAAAATGAGCTTAATGCGCAGGTCGCGGGTGGGGCCGGCGGGGCCCATGTCTTCCAAGCCACCCAGGCGGATGCGCTGGAACGACGGGGAAATGCGCTGAGTGGAGACCACGTGGGCGCGGAAGGCGAGGAAAGGCATAGCTTCCTTTCTACTAGGCGAGTTGATTAGTGGGTGGTGGATGGGGTGGAGACGCGATGGCGGCCGATGGGCATGACTGCGGGTGCGCCGGAGACGGGATCGCGCACGATGGTGGAGTCGATGCCGAAGACCGCGCGGACGGTGTCTTCGGTGACGACGTCTGCAGGAGTGCCGTGGGCGAGGACTCTGCCGTGGGAGACGGCGATGAGCTCGTCCGAATAGCGCGCGGCGAGGTTGAGATCGTGGAGGACCATGACGATGGTGGTCCCGCGTTCCTCGTTGAGGTCGACGAGGAGATCGAGGACGTCGAGTTGATGCTTGACGTCGAGGTATGTCGTGGGCTCGTCGAGGAACAGCACGTCGGTGCGCTGTGCGAGCGCCATGGCGATCCACACGCGCTGGCGTTGGCCGCCGGAGAGTTCGTCGACGCTGCGCTCGGTAAGTTCTGTGAGACCGGTGGCCGCGAGGGACTGGGCGACGATGTCGTAATCCGCCTGCGACCACTGGCCGAGGAAATTCTGGTGCGGCGAGCGGCCGCGGCCGACGAGTTCGGCGACGGTGATGCCTTCGGGCGCGGTGGGGGATTGCGGCAAGAGCCCCAGGGTGCGCGCAAGTTCCTTGGTGGGAACCGACGAGATGTCGCGGCCGTCGAGGAGGACTGAACCGCCCGCGGGCTTGAGCAGACGCGAGAGCGTGTGGAGCAGCGTCGACTTACCGCAACCGTTGGGTCCGATGATGGAGGTGATGCGGCCCGGCGTGACGGTGAGACTGAGATCGTCCAGGATGGGCGTGCCGCCGTAGCCGACGGTGAGCGAATCCGCGCGGAGTTCGGAGTGCATGGAAGCTCTTTTCTTTGTAGGTGGGTTTATCGGGCGTTGCGTTGTGTTGTTACCGGCGGGCGCGGGTGAGCAGATAGATGAGGAAAGGCGCGCCGAGGGCGCCGGTAATGACGCCCACGGGGTAGCGGGTACCCAAGGCGAATTGCCCCGCGAGATCGGAGGCGAGGACGAGGACAGCGCCGATGAGACCGGCGGGCAGCGGAGAGGTGAGCCCTCCCGGGTAGAGCCGAGTGGCGATGGGTCCGGACATAAAGGCCACGAAGGCGACGGGGCCAGCAGTGGCGGTGCCCACGGCGATCAGCGTGACGGCGCCGGCGATGAGTGCGACCCGCACGACGCCCAGGCGCAGGCCGAGGCCGGTGGCGAGGGCATCGCCAAGCCGGAGTACCGCGAGTTGGTGGCGGCCGATTGTCATAAGCGGTACGCAGAGCGCGACGGTGAGAAGCAGCGGGGCGCCGCGCTCCCAGCTCATCGTGTTGAGAGAGCCGGTGATCCAGCGGGTGGCGGTTCCGAGGTCCCATGCCGCGGCGCGGGAGAGCTGGTACGTCACCCAGGAATTGAGGATGGCGGAGATGCCAATTCCGATGAGAATGAGCCGGGTACCGGAGAAACCTGACTTGAGGCTGAGCAGGTAGATCACCGCGGCGGCGACGAGTGAGGCGGCGAGCGACAAGGCCGAGACGGCGGTCTGTGACCAATGGAAGGCGACGATGCCCGTGACGCCCGCGGCGGAGGCCGCCGAGGAGATGCCGATGATGTCAGGCGAGGCAAGCTGATTGCGCAGCATGGTTTGGAAGGTGGTTCCTGCGATGCCAAACGCGAGGCCCACGGCGACGGCGACGGTGGCGCGCGGCAGGCGCAGCTCGCCGACGCTAAAGGACGCGCCGGGGACGGTCTGCCCGGCGATGACGCGGGCGATGTCGCCGAGCGAGTAGGTCACCTCCCCGAAGACGAGGCTGGCGAGCCATAGGCCGCCGACGAGGAGGACCAGGACAGTGGTGCGCAGAGCGTGCGAACGTGCACGACTACGGCGGGCGGCGCGGATGTCGTGGGCGAGTTCGTGCTGCGTGCGGGGCGCGGGCGTGGTGGTCGTGGAGGTCATGCGAGTTCTCGTATCTTCGTGCGGCGGATGATCCAGATAAATAGCGGAGCGCCGAGGAAGGGCATGAGGATGCCCACGGCGAGCTCTTCGGGCCGGGCGATAAGCCGACCCACCGTGTCCGCGACGGTGAGGACGACCGCACCGCCGAGCGCGCACGCTGGCAGGAGGACGCGGTGATCGGTGCCCACGAGCACGCGCATGAGATGCGGGACGATGAGCCCGATGAAGGCGATGGGGCCGGCAAGCGCCGTTGCACAGCCGCAGAGGATAACCGCGCCGATGGTTGCGAGAAGCCGCGTGCGGGCGGCATGGAATCCCAGACCGCTGGCGAGACTATCGCCCAGCGCTAGGGCGTTGAGCCCGTGCGCGCAGTAGGCGGCGATGCCGGCGCCGAGGAGTAACAGCGGGGCCGCGGCGGCGAGGTGTGGCCATTGCGCGCCGCCCACGGAGCCGATCTGCCAGAAGCGGAAGGTATCCATGACGTCGGCGCGGGGGAGCACGATGGCAGAGACGAGGCTGGAGATGGCCGCCGCAGTGGCCGCGCCCGCGAGCGCCAGCTTGAGCGGCGTCGCTCCGCCGCGGCCGAGCGATCCCACCGCGTAGACGAAGGTCGCGGCCAAGAAGGAACCGACGATGGCCACGGCCATGGTGCTGAATGGGCGGACGAGCCCGAAGAACGTGATGCCAGTGACGACGGCGAGCGATGCCCCAGCGAGCACCCCGAAGATGCCGGGATCGGCGAGCGGATTGCGGGTGACGCCTTGAAAGACCGTGCCCGCGACGGCGAGGCTTGCGCCAACGAGGACGGCAAGGATCGTGCGCGGCACGCGGACATAGGCTGCCGCCTGCGCCGCAGTGTCAGCGTGTCCCTGCAACGCGGCGAGGGCGTCGGTCACGCCGATGACGCGGACGCCAAACATGACAGACGCAACGACGGCGAGTACGAGCGCGAGGAGCGTGCCGGCGAGGACAAGGCTGGCGCGGCGGGCGTGCGTGCGGGTGCCTGAGTCCGGGCCTGAATCGGTGCTTGGGCGGGGACGCGGGCGGTTCGGGGATTCGGTGGTCTCGGGAAGACGGGGCATCTGGTGCGTCACGGCGGGTTACTGTGCTGGTTACTGGGCGGCGTCGTTGAGGAGTGAGAAGTAGTCGTCGATGGTGGCCGGAATGGACAGCGGCGACTCGTTGGATGCGGCACCCAGCGGTCCCTCCGGCAGCCAGGCGACGTGGCCATTCTTGATGGCGGGGATCTTGGACAGCAGCGGGTCTTTTTGCATGTCCTTGAGCGCCTGGGCGTCGGCCTCCGCGCTGCCCTGGGAGTAGGAGACGAAGAGATCGACGTCCTCGAAGAGCTCTGGCTGCTCCGCGGAGACCTCGACCCAGAAGGAGTCGGCGCCCTCGGTGTTGTCCTTGACCACCTGCGGCACGGCGAGGCCGTGGTTGGCGAGGAAGCCCATGCGGGGATCCTCGGTGGTGTAAAGCCCACCTTGGACGGATCGGAGGCGCCGCCGAAGGAGGTAAACAGCACCTTCTTGTCCTTGAGATCGGGGTAAGAGTCCAAGGTCGAAGAGACCTCTTTATCGAGGGCAGCGAGCAGCTCTTTGCCCTCGTCCTCCTTGCCCAGGGCCTTCGCATTCATAGTGACCATGTCCTCCATCGAGGTGGTCCACGGCTGGGTGGGGTAGGCGACGACGGGTGCGATCTTGGACAACGTGTCGTAATCCTCCTGCGTGAGTCCCGAGTAGGAGGCGAGGATGACGTCCGGCTTGGTTTCCGCGACCTGCTCGTAGGGAATGCCGTCCGTCTCATCGAAGAGAACAGGGGTCTCCGAGCCGAGCTCGGTTAGCTTGTCTTCGACCCAGAGCAGGATGCCATTGCCATCGTCGTCGCCCCACGTCACCTTCGACATGCCCACGGGGGCGATGCCGAGGGCCAGCGGTACTTCGTGGTTGCCCCAGCCTACGGTGGCGACGCGCTGCGGGGCGGCCTCGATGGTGGTCTCGCCGAAGGCGTGCTGGACGGTGACGGGGAACGCCGCGGCGGAGTCAGAGGAGGACTGTGCGTTGGGCGCGGATTGGGAGTCAGAGCCGCCAGGGGTGGCGGAATCCGCGGACGAGCATCCGGTGAGCGCGAGCGAGAGACACGTGAGCCCAGCGAGCGTTGCGGTAAGCGGGCGCGCACCGAGACGTGAGAACGTGCGAGCGGAGGAACGTGCGTGAGCCATAATCAGAGACATCCTTCATGGTAAGTAAGGCTTGCATTGTTTAGGTGAGCCTACACTACCGCCTACGGCCTGTGGGAAAGAAAGGCGCAGCCTACCGGGGGATATCGGGCGGGCGGTGAGTGCACCATGTCACACGTGGTGAGTCATGTCTGATTCGTCGTGAATGTCGCTTCCAACTTACGAAGAGCACTCATAATTAGCTAACGTCCTTGCTCGTGACTGACTCCTCCGCAAAGACTGACCAGCGTAAGCATCCCCGCGACCCCAACGCCCCGCGCGTGCCGCGCCAGACCGAGATTTCCTCGACGCGCCGCACCCTCGTCATGCTTGCCATGGCGCTGGGCGCATTCGCTATCGGCACGACCGAGTTCGTGTCCATGGGCTTGCTGCCGCTTATCGCGCACGATTTCGGGATGTCTGAGGACTCCGCGTCGATTCTTATCTCTCTCTACGCGCTCGGTGTCGTGGTGGGCGCGCCGGTGATCTCCGCGGTGACAGGCAAGCTCCCGCGCCGCCGCCTGATCCTGCTGCTCATCGCGTTCCTGCTCGTGGGCAACCTCTTTACGGCGTTGGCGCCCAACTTTGCGGTGCTCGTCATCGCCCGCTTTGTTGCTGGCCTGCCGCATGGCGCGTATTTCTCCGTGGCCAACCTGTCCGCGGCCTCCATGTCCCCGGCGGGCGACCGCGGTAAGGCCATGGCGTTTGTGGGCATGGGCCTGGCTGTCGCCACCGTCGTGGGTGTGCCGGCCGCACAGGCGCTCGGCCAGGCCATGACGTGGCACGCGGCGTACCTCCTGGTGGTCATCATTGCGCTCGCGACGATGGTCCTGCTTTACTTCCTCATGCCACACATGACGAAGATGCAACAGACCTCCCTGGCCACGGAGATGGGCGCGTTGAAGAACTCCCAGGTGTGGCTCACGGTCTTCATGGGCATCGCCGGTTTCGCGGTCATGTTCTCCATCTACACTTACATCACGTGGACCATGACGGAGGTCGCTGGCATGGACGCGAAGTGGACGTGGGCCGTGCTCATGGCCTACGGCATTGGCATGACGCTGGGCAATGGCGCCGGCGGTGCCATGGCAGACCGCAACATGGACGGCGCCATCCTCATCGCGCTCACGTGCATGCTGGGCCTGGCCGTCGCCTTCTACTTCGCCGCGCACAATGCATGGACCGGAGCCCTCGTCTTCGGCGTCCTCGCTTTCTTCGGCTCCGTCCTCGTGCCCTCGCTGCAGCTGCGCCTCATGGAGGTCGCCGGTGATGCCCAGGCGCTCGCCTCTGCGCTCAACCAGTCGGCCCTTAACATCGCGAACGCGATGGGCGCCGCCATCGGCGGCATTGTCGTGGGCGCCGGTTTCTCCTACAACTCGACGGCGCTGGCCGGTGCCGCGCTTGCCCTCGTGGGCGTTTCCCTGTGGTTCGTCACGATGTGGGATAAGCGCCGCATCATGCGTCGCGACCCGGAGGCGTTTGCGCCCAAGGTCAAGATCGTCGAGCAAAGCTAAAACGCACTCACTCGCACTGTACGCAAGGACACCATATACAAGGACACCACGCGGATAGTCGAAGAATCCCAGCCCACCGGCCGGGCGCCCCGCCGCCGGCTCCACCGCCGCCCCATTCCCGCCAGACGGAGATGGGGCGGCGTCGCCGTACCATCGCCATGCTCGCCATGGCACTCGGCGCCTTCGCGCTCGGTACCACGGAATTTACCTCCATGGGCTTGCTGCCACTCATCGCGGCGGACTTCGGGGTGAGTGAGGACACCGCCTCGGCCATCATTTCGGCCTACGCGCTCGGTGTGGTTGTCGGCGCGGGCTTGGGCTTCGGCTCGCCGGCGCTTGCTGGCGCCGCGCTCTCAGCCGCCGCCGTCGTCCTCTGCGTCGTGGCCGCGCGCTTGGCCCGCTCGTCCGCCCGCTAGAGTAGGCGGCATGACTTTTACCATCGCTTCCGTCAACGTCAATGGCATCCGCGCCGCTTGCAAGCAGCGCAACGAACTCAACCCGGGCATGAACGCCTGGTTGGCCCAGACCCCGGCGGACGTTGTGCTCATGCAGGAAGTGCGCGCGAACCCCAAGGAGACGGAGAAGGCCCTGGCGCCGTCGCTCGAGGCGGGCTGGCACCTGGTTCAGGCTGAGTCGGATGCCAAGGGCCGCGCTGGCGTGGGCATCCTCTCCCGCACGGAGCTTTCCGATGTCTCTGTGGGTTTCGGTTCCTTTGCATCTTCCGGTCGCTACATCGAGGCCACCGTCGCCAACGGCGAGCGCGTCGCCTCCCTCTACCTGCCCAGCGGCGACACGGACTCGCCCAAGCTGGATGAGAAGTACCGCTTCCTGGACGAGTTCGCGGATGTGCTCGAGGAGCGTGCCAACGAGTTTCCACAGATGGTCATCGGCGGGGACTGGAATATCTGCCACCGCGCGCAGGACCTGAAGAACAACAAGGCGAACGAGAAGAAGGCTGGCCACCTGCCGGAGGAGCGCGCCTTCATGGACTTCGTCTTTGGCGCATTCCCGGATTCTGAGCCGCAGGTCAAGGCGCGCCTGGGCGAGTACCACGGCGTGGTGGAGTACGCGACGAAGACGGATTGGGCGGCTCGCGCGGCCGGCCATGAGCCGGTGTGGTTTGACGCCGCGCGTCGCCTCCAGCCGGAGCTGGAAGGCCCGTACACGTGGTGGACCTACCGTGGTCAGGCCTTCAATAACGACGCAGGGTGGCGCATCGATTATCAAGCCGCGACCCGTGCGATGCTCGACCGCGCCGTGCGCACCTGGGTCGACAAGGCCCCGAGCGTCGAGGAACGCTGGTCCGATCACTCGCCGCTTGTGGTGGAGTACCGCTAAGGCTACCCCCGCGCGAGCGGCCGAAAGCGGGCATTAATGGATTGAAGCGTGTGCCGGGTGTTAAACTCTGTGACGTCTATATCATTCTTTCCTCGCGAGAACTTGGAGCAACTGCATGGCACGCGCAGCAATTGAATTCATCCTCGGCGCTGTTATCTTGGCCGCCGCCATCTGGTGGTTTAGCGTCGAAGGCCCGTCCTTCCTGTCCCTGGCACCGATGGTCCTCATGGGCGTAGGCGGCGCACTCATGGTCGCTGGTTTCTCTAACGCGCTGGATACCCACAGCCCGACCAAGCGCAAGATCTAGTTCTCGCGTTCACGACGCTGAGCCGCCCTTCCCGTTTCGGGAGGGGCGGCTTTCGCTCTGTGGGGGAGTTGCGCACGCCGGTGGGTGTTGACATAAAGAATGGCCGTGTAGCGCGAGGCTAACCCTGGGCCTTGCACGCAGGAGGCCGCGCACTACACTGAATGACTATGACTGAACAGAATTCTGCAGCAACCGCGGGGAGCACCGACGCCGCGACGCACCGCGTCCTCTCCGGTATCCAGCCCACGGCGGATTCCTACCATTTGGGTAATTACCTGGGAGCCCTCAAGCAGTGGATTGACTTGCAGGATTCCTTCGAGGCCTTTTACTTCATCCCGGACCTGCACGCCATCACGGTGGAGCAGGATCCCGAGGCGCTGCGCCAGCGCACCATCGCCGGTGCCGCCCAGCTCATCGCCCTGGGCATCGATCCGGAGAAGTCCACGCTCTTCGTGCAGTCCCACGTTCCGCAGCACACGGAGCTCACCTGGGTCCTGCAGTGCCTCACCGGTTTTGGCGAGGCCTCACGCATGACGCAGTTCAAGGACAAGTCCGCCAAGCAAGGCTCGGACCGCACCTCCGTGGGCCTGTTTACCTACCCCATGCTCATGGCGGCGGACATCCTGCTGTACTCGCCGGACTTCGTGCCGGTGGGGGAGGACCAGCGCCAGCACCTCGAGCTCACGCGCAACTTGGCCGAGCGCTTCAACGCCAAGTATGGCGAGACCTTCCGCGTGCCCGAGCCGTTCATCCCGGAGGGCTCCGCGAAAATCTACGACCTTCAAGATCCGACCTCTAAGATGTCGAAGTCGGGTTCGAACCCGAAGGGCATCATCAACTTGCTCGACGATCCGAAGACCTCGGCCAAACGCATCAAGTCCGCCGTCACGGATGATCTGGGTTCTGTCGCCTTCGACCGTGAGACCCAGCCGGGCGTGTCCAACCTCCTTATCATCCAGTCCGCGCTTACCGGCGAATCCGTGGATGCCCTGGTCGAGAAGTACGCAGGTCAGGGCTATGGTCACCTCAAGGTCGACACTGCCGATGCCCTCCAAGCGTTCACCACGCCGCTCAAGGCACGCTATGAGGAACTCATGGCGGACCGCGGCGAGCTCGAGTCCATCCTTGCCCGCGGCGCGGAGCGCGCGCAGGAGATCGCGCAGCCCCTGCTCGATAACGTTTATGACAAGGTTGGCTTCCTCCGCCCCCGCCGTGGCTAGGACCACGATATTCTAGGACGAGTAACTTATTTCTTTCTAAGAAAGGACTCTCGTCCGCATGACAGCAGCGTCATCTCCGTCTACGAAGAACGACGAGGCACGCACCGACGTGTACGGCATTGAACGCGCATATGATGACGAGCCAGGTGCCGTCGACAAAGTGCGTGAGCGTTCGCCCTTCGTCGACCACATCATGCGCACGCTCGATCGGTACGGGTCTGAGGGCGGCAACCAGTTCGCCGCAGCCACCACGTACTACTCGGTGCTCGCTATCTTCCCGTTGCTCATGCTGCTTACCGCGGGTGCGGCAACGGTCTTGGCATCGCGCCCCGATCTTTTTCAGCAATTGCAGGACCGCATCACCGAGTCTGTCTCGGGTGATTTAGGCTCGACACTCAACGAGGTTCTTGAAACCGCCGTCGATCAGCGCGGCGCCATGTTCGGCATCGGTGGTCTGACCACCCTGTGGTCCGGCTTGGGATGGATGAACAACCTGCGCGTTGGTATCTCCGCGATGTGGAAGATCGACGCGAATGAAGGCGGCACCTTCATTCAAAAGAAGCTTAGCGACTTGCTCGGCCTCATCGGTTTGCTCGTCGCGCTCGTCATCGCCTTCGGCGTTACCGCAGCCGGTTCGTCTGGACTCACGCAGAAGGTTTTCGACTGGGTGGGCATTGAATCTTTCCCCGGCATGAATATCGTGATCTTCCTCGTCGGCCTAGTGGTCGGTCTCATTGCGAACTTCCTCGTGTTCGGGTGGCTCATTGTCATCCTGCCGCGCACTAAGGTGCCGAAGAAGTCCGGCCTCATGGGTGCCCTTATCGGCGCCGTGGCCTTTGAGGTCCTCAAGCAGCTGTCCACCGTCATCATGTCCTCTGCTGCAGGCAACCCGGCGGGCGCCGTCTTCGGCCCCGTCATTGTCCTCATGGTTGTCATGTACCTCGTCTGGCGCGTGGTGCTCTATGTCTCAGCCTGGACGGCGACGACGGAGGAGTCTCTCGTCAACGCCGAGGACGTGGACGTCCCCGCACCGGCGATTATTCGTGTGCGCAACGAGATGAAGAGCGGTCCGTCCACGGGCACCACGCTGGGCATTGGCGCGGCTCTCGGCGCGGTGGGCGCCGGTCTCGTGGCCCTGCTCCGCCGCAAGTAGCTCATCCGCACGTCACCCCGCCGTTCGCTCGAGCGAGTCGTGGCGCGGGCGATAAAATAGCGCCACAAACACACCCAGCAGAGTCTCTGCGGCACCCCGCGCGGCGCTCTCGCAGCGCGATGGGGTGCGCAGTGCAGCAACGAAAGGATCCGTGAGCGTCCATGCATGCACCGAACCTCTACACCCACTTTGGTCTTGATCCGCAGGAGAACTCGACTGCTCTGGGCGTATTGCTTTCGGCGCGCGACGCGCGCCTGTCTCAGCAGGGCTATTCCACGTCGGCGGATACGCGGCGTGAGACGAATATCGGCTACGGCATCCTAGGCAACGACGAGGCCCGCGCGCTTTACGATGAAGCGCTCCGCGCTGGCCGTGGCGTCACGTGGGCGCAGTTGCAGTACCTCTGCGACTTTGGCACGTGGCCACAGGACTACACGGGGTGGACGGAACCCGACCACGACACTAACGCGCAGGCCGCCAGCGCCCCGCAGCCGCACCAGCACGCACAGCCGGGCCCTGCGCAGAACCCTTATGGCCAGTACGCCCAGCTCGATCAACCTGCGGTGAACCCGTACGGTTCTTCTCTTAACTTCGCACACACGCCGGGCGTGGGGCCGAATAACAACGTGCCCAGCCCCGCGCACCCAGTGTGGGGACAGCCCACCGGCGTCGTGGATTACGGCGCGGTCGCGCAACGCGCCACGCCCGGCACTCGCTGGGCAATGGGCATCGTGGACGGTTTCCTTGCCACGATGGTCGGCGGTGCGGTGCTTGCGCCGCTCAGCGTATTCGGCGACAGCGGAGACGCCATCGCTGCGCTCCTCTTCTTCGTCGTCTTCTCGGCGTACTTCATCCTCCCCGAGGTGCTCTGGGGCGGCAGCCCCATCAAGCTGGCGGCAGGCTACGAGGTGCGCGACGTCGACACGCACGAGCGGCTTAGCCCGCGACAGGCGATGAAACGAAACTGGTTCCGCCTCGTCAACATCGTGCCGGGACTCGGCCAGCTCGTCGGTTTCATTGGTGGACTCATCAGCGTCGGCACCATCTCGCCCGATAACGGCATGCTGGGTGCCCACGATCGCTTCGCCCATGCCGAAGTGGTCAAGCGTTCGTCGCGCCGCTAGACATACGAATGTTCATCCGGGAGCCGCGGCATGTGCGCGGGACAAAGGCTAGCGCTTGTGGTGGCGACCCGTCGTCCCGCGGAGCGTGAGCACCGCGGCGATAAGCGCGAAGAGCCCGACGAGGCCCACGATGAGCCAGCTCATCCACGGCTTGAGATCGTCGAGGACTGGGTCGTAGGCGTGTGCGCGCGCTGAGGTGGTGGGGGCATCGGAAGGCTCCGCGGCGTTGGGCGCCACAGGGTCCTGCGTGGCCGTCACCGTGGGGGTCGCGGAAGGATCCTCGGCGGGTGCCAGCGTGCCCACGCCCTGGCCGGGGCGGACGTCATAAGACTCGTGGAGCAGTTTTTGGGCCTGCTCCCACGCGCGGGGGCCGTGCTCCACGGTGGTATTGAGGATGATCGCCATGAGGCGACGGCCGCCGTGGTTGACGGCGCCGACGAAGGTATGGTGCGCGTCATCCGTGTATCCGGTTTTGCCGCCGATGCCCTCCGGATCGTTCATGAGCAGGCCGTTGTCGTTCCACAGCTCATAGCCGGGCAGGTCGCCGTAGCCGGGGAAGTCGACGTGATCCGTGTTGACCAGGCGCGCGAAGGTGGGGTTGCGGTACGCGGCCTGGTAGATGAGGCCTAGGTCGTAGGCCGAGGTGGACATGCCTGGCGCGTCGAGACCGGAGTAGCTCGCGGCGACGGTGTCGGTGGTGCCCAGCTCGTGGGCCTTCTTATTGACCTTGTCGAGGGTCGCCTTATCGCCGCCCAGGGCTTGGGCGAGCGCGTGCGCGGCATCGTTGCCTGAGGCCATGACGAGGCCTTGAAGAAGTTGCTCGATGGTGTAGACACCGCCCTCGCCAATGCCCACGGCGGAGCCGTCCGCGTTCGCGTCCTCCGCGGTGGCGGTGTATTTCTGGTTGAGGTCGAGTTCCTCGATGGCGACGAGTGCGAGGAGCACCTTGATGATGGACGCCGGGCGGTAACGCCCGTGCGGATCCTTCATCGCGATGATCTCGCCTGAGTCAACGTCTGCGACGAGGAACGCCGCGGCAAGGACGTCCTTGTCCACCGTGAAACCCTTCGGCGCTTTCACGCCGCAGTCGCTGGTCTGCGTAGCCGGCAGGGGAGTGGGCGCAGGTTGGCCCGGCGCGAGACGCTCCGAGGTCGTCACCGGCTCTGGCGGCACGAGGGACTGCGGACACGTATCCGTGTTGGGTGCCTCCGTGCGGTAGGTCGGGGTGACGGACTCTTCTGTGGCGTCGCCTTCCTCGCCCGCCTGGTCGCCAGCGGGGCCGCCTGCGGGGTCGCCTGGGGCCGGTGCCGTGGCGGCAGGATCCTCCTGCGCACGGGCGGGGGCGGGGCTGAGGACTGGGGCGCTGAGCGCCGCGGAACACACCGCGGCGAGCGACAGGGTGGCGAGCTTTTTCATGACGTGAAACATCTTAGGCGCCCGCCTACGATGGTGGGCATGCATGACGCACCTTTGATTAGCCCGGAAAATAAGGACTCGGACCGCGACACCTTCGCTGGCCTGCCGAAAGTCACCCTCCAAGAGCATGTGCCTTCCGATGCCGCCACTCCCGCAGACCTCACGGCGGCCACGGCCGCCGCGGTGGCGGCGTTGGCCGCCGATAATGTCGTCTACGCGGAGCTGCGTCTCCATGCGGAGACTTATCCTTTCAGCGCGCAGGAGGCTGTCGATGCCGCGCTTGCCGGGCTCGATCACGCGGGGATCGACGCCCGCCTCGTGATCATGGGCTTGCGTGGGTCCACCACCCTGCAGGAGTTGGCCGCGCTAACCGTCGCCGCCGCACGCAAGGACAAGGCTGACCGCGGCACCGAGGGCGCCCGCGTCGTCGGCTTTGCTCTGGGCGGCGATGTGGCGCAGCCCTTACCGGATTTGGACGCGCTCGTTGCCACCCTGCGCAGGGGCTTCCTTCCTTTCGAGCTTCACGCTGACGGCGAGCTCGACGATGTTGCTGCGGGCGTGCAGGCGGGCGTGAACCGTCTCTCCCACGCGACGGCGCTGGTAGATGACTTCACCGCGAACCTTGACGGCATCGCTCCGGGCGAGGTCTCCGGCTGGGTGTGCGACCGACGCATCCCGGTGACCTTTAGCCCCGCGGTAGAAATCATGCGCGGCCAACTCGAGGAGTTGTCCGATCACCCCTTGCCGCTTCTGCAGCAGCTGGGCTTTACGTGCACTATCTCTGCCGGACTGCCGGAGGTGGGCACGCTCACCGACCAGTTCGTCGCGCTCAACGAGACGTTTAGCTACGGTCTCGAGGAGTTCTTCGACCTCACCGTCAAGGCCGTGGAGAACGCCTTCGCTCCGCAGGTCGTGCGTGAGAAGCTCCTGGAGACGACCATCCTGCCGGCCTACGAGGAACTCGGCGACCCCGAATTCGCCGAGGACGCTCTCTTCCGCGGCGAGGACGCGGACGGTGCTAGCGACCACGATCACGGTCATACGCACTAGCCCGATGTCTCGCGCCCGGCACGCTTCCTGAAGACGGCCTGCCAGGAACCGACGAACACGCTGTTCAATGCGCCAGTGGCGCCGCGGTGGGGTGCCATCGCGCCGTGACGCGTGTTCAATGGGGGGCATGTCTTCAGCGTCAAACACTGCGTCTTCGGTGCTTATCATCCTGCCTGGCGAGGGGGCCTTTGATGCCGCTGCCTTCGTCGACACGCACCGTACTGCGAAGGCGGCTGGGCACTATGTTGTGCTTGCCACACCGGGCGGGGTACAGCCACAGGTAGACGAGACCGCGCTCCAATCCTTGGGCCCTGACGCGGCGACGCGGGTGCGCGGCTATCTGGAGGAGTGCACCCTCGCGTTGCTGAGCCCCCGCGCGCTGCACACCGTGGACGAGGCCTCCTTTGCCCAGGTGATTATCCTGGGCGAGCCCGCCGTGGGGCAGGAGATTCACCGCTTCGCCGCCACACGCCGCGCTGCGCGACGACCACTCACGGTTCTGGGCGGTGAACGCGCCACGACCGCGCAGCCCCCTGGCTCCACAGAATCCGCGACACCGGCGGCGCCGGATGCGCCTGATGCCGACGTCGTTTCCCTCGATGCCGTGCGCCGTTGCCGCACCCACACGAAAGAATAGTGATGTCCCTTACCTGTTCCCGCTTCGCCTCCCGCGCCCTCGTCAGTGCCGGGGTCCTTGGCGCGCTCGGCGCAGCCGCCGCTCTGGTGCCGCAATGGCGGGCTGACCGCAGCGCCGTCTCGCCGACGCTGCGCACGCCCGCGACGTGGGTCCCGTTTACGAATGTGCCAGGCGCAGTGGCTATGACGATCGCAGGACTGGGGCGCCGCGCCGTCATGGCGCAGCCCACCGGCGACGATGTGCAGGCCTCCCGCCTGCGTGTGCAGTCACCCGAGGGCGTGTCCTGCGACGTACACGTGCTCGTGCCGGACTCTGTGGATGCCGCGGCGGATGCACCCGACTGGGGCGACATACCGGTCATGGTGTGGACGCACGGTGGCGGACATTTGGTCGGTGCGCCGGAGATGTATGACACTCGCAACGCGGCCATCGCGCGAGCGCTGGGCGCCATCATCGTGGCACCGTATTACCCCAAGGCCCCGGCGAATCCCTTCCCGGCGGACTTTGACGTCTGCTACGCGGCGCTGCGCTGGGCACAGGAACGCACCTCCGGCCCCGTGGCGGTGTGTGGCGATAGCGCCGGCGGTGGACTAGCCGCAGGCCTTGCACAACGCGCGTTCGATGAGGGCCATCCCATTGTCTTCAACGGGCTGGTCTATCCCATGCTCGACCACCGCACGGGACAGCGCCCCGTCGAGGGCGGGCGCGGGCACTTTGTCTGGACGGCTAACTTCAACCGTGCGGCGTGGGCTGCGTACCTCGGCGCTGATCACCTTGAGAGGGAGCCGGAACCCTATGCGTCCCCCGTCGAGCGCGGCGACTTTACCGGCATGCCGCCGACGTGGATTTCCATCGGCACGCTCGATCTCTTCTACGACGAGTCGCGTGCCTACGCGGACAAGCTGCGGGAGGCGGGCGTTCCCGTCGACTTCGTGGAGGTTCCCGGTGCCTACCATGGCTTTGACGCGCTCGTGCCGAAGTCACCGGAGACTGCCCAGCTCACCGCAAACCTCATCGCGGCGCTGCGGCCGTACCTGCTTCCCTAAAGCGCGGAGGAGAACATGTAGTCGCACAGCAAACGCCCGCTGCCCACGTCGATGACGTGGGGCAGCGGGCGTTCGGTGTTCGCACGGCGCCGGGGTGACCGACGCAGTGCTCTAGCAGCGGTTATCGTGCTGTTTAGAACTTGGAGAAGCGCTTGATGAGCATCTCTTCCAGGCTGCGCCAAGCGGAGGAATGATCGCTGTATGGCTTGGACGGCACGTAACCAGCATGCTCCGTGGAGCCGAGCATATAACCCAGGTAGTCCTGGAAGCGCGGGTTCGCCAACATGAAGGAGTTAATCGAGTCGTCGCCGGCCCAGTCTGCGGCGTCCGCGCAGATTTCGTAGGCACGAGCGAGCTGGTCGTTGTCCACGGCCTCCGGACCTTGCTCGATGTCGCGCACGAGGTTGTTAAACGTGTACTGGTTGTCCGGGTGAACCTGGACCTCAAGCTCGCCGGCGTTGGCGGCGGTGATGATGTCCTCCCACGTGGACACATGGGCGAGGTCATGGTCATCGTTTTCCATGATCCAGCGCACGAGCTGCTTCGGGGTGGGGAAGGAGTAAATCTCGCCCCATTTGCCCAGGAAGACCGGGCGCTCGCCCAGATAGGTGCGCAGCGTGTAGACGGTCTTACGGTCGATGGTGATCTTCACCGGGTCGATACCAGCGGCGGCCCACACCGACTTGTCGTACGGATCCGCGGCGGCGGCTTCGGCCTTGCGGGCTTCCTCGTCCTCCTGACGCTTCTTGGCCGCGGCAGCGGTGGCGGCGGAGATACGCGCGGCGGCGTCGGTCACCTTATCCTCACTGAAGTCCGTGGTGGGAACGACCTTGACGTGCTTGTCGAGGTCTTCGATGATCTCTTTCCAGTTGGTGAGGATGACGCGGCCCACGCCGGACCACTCGCGCAGGCCTTCATCGCCCGTGTAGTGCTCAGAGCCGCGCACCGTGTTGCGCAGGATGGAGTGCGTGGCGAAGAAGATGGTGGTGTGCTCGGCACCCGCGACCGAGGCGAGAGCCTCGGCGACCTCCAAGTCACGTGCGACGGTGGACACGGCCTCGTGGCCGGGGCGCTCCGCCAGCTTGGCAGGCATGCCGATGAGGTCGTAGTCATCGCGCGGCGCGACGGAGACGCGGTTCGCGGGCCGCGAGTTGAAAGCTTCCCAGTTGGGGTGATCCAGCAAGTCGTGACGCTGGCCTGACTCCAAGAACGTCAGCAGCTCGGCCTCGGTGCGGAAGAGGAGGATCGACTCATCATCGCCCAAGAAGGCTTGCCACTCCGTGCCGTTCTGGCGCCACTTCGGGGCCCACAGGGTATAAAAGTCGCCCTCAGTCAGCGAGAGCTTAATCGGTACGATTGCGCGGGTGCTCATAAAAGCTCAGTCTACCCAACCGTGCGCGACGGATGCGCACGCGATCGCACTAGAGCAGAAGCGGCTTGTACCCATGCCGAGGCTGCGCCCATAAACTTCGGTGGAATTAGCCGGTCGGTCGCCAAAAGCCCTTAAACGCCATGCCCATGTTGGTGGTGCGCAGCGGGTTGGTCTGGACGGGGCTTCCGGCCTCGACGATCTGGCCGTCACCGGCATACATGGCCACGTGGCCGTCCCAGACGACGAGGTCCCCGGGCTGGAGCTCTGCGGCGGTGACTTGGCGGCCTACCGTTTGCTGCTCGGCAAGGCGCGGCAATTCGATGCCCGCCTGGCGCCACGCCCATTGCGTCAATCCGGAGCAGTCGTAGCCACCGGCGCCGGTCCCGCCCCAGGTATACGGAGTGCCGATTTGCGACAGCGCCGCGTTGACGGCGGCCTGACCTTGCGCGGAACTGCTGGAGCTGCTGGTGGCCGGACGTGCACTGCTGCCAGCGGTGGTGTCTTCCAGCGCAGCGGGGCGAATCTCGGGCGCGGCGGAGGGCGCGGGCGCGCCGGGAAGTGCACGGGACTGCTCCGACTTGAGCGAGTCTTTGGCGACGTGGCCTTCCTCGCTTACGGCCGAGGCGACGGCGCGACCGGCTATCTCTAGAAGGGGACGGGCGAGCGGAATGAGCTCATGGACGAGTTGCATAATGCGCTGCCCGGCCTCCGCGAGGCCACGCATGGCCAGCCCTTGCAGGGCGGCGCGGGCAGCCATCTGTGCAGCCGGATTGGGAATGAGCAAGCCCAGCGCCATGGGTACCGCCTCTTGGAGAAGTCGCAGGCCCAAGGCGAAGAGGTCACGAATGCACCCAAAAGCGAGTTGGCGGGCCTCGCGCTGCAGCTTTTCAATCTGCGCCGAGTCCGCTCGTAGCGAGTCCACGGCACGCAGGATCTTCTCTGGTGTGCCATCCGTGATGCGGGCCAGTTCGTGCACGCTCGAGACATCCGGCATGCGTGGCGTGGGGACGGCGGGAAGCTCGGCGGGACGCAGCGCCGAAATCTGGCGAATGGCGTCCATGATGACCATCATGAGCTCATCCCTCCGTTCCTGGACGTGGGGGGACGTTCTCGTTGGCGAAAGCCGCAGCGCCATCGCTGTCCACGGTGAGTGCTGCGTGCGTTGTCACGACGGCGACTTCTGCGAGATGTGCCAAGTCGGAGCGCATCATTTCGTCACGCGCGGCAACATTGTGAAACGCTGCGGTGAGCGCCGAACAGAAGTCACTGAGGCAGCCGCCCGGCAGTGAGGGCAGTGCCAAAGGTTGGGGTAGCGACTGTTGATCGAGGTCACGGGCAAGAGAGCGGGTTACTTCGGGGTCCAAGGTAAAAGTGTTCATGCCTCATTGGACTGTGCTGCGCGCCGAAAGGTTCCCACAAAATTTAAAAAAGCTTTTAGAGTAGGGGGCATGGATATCCACGTTGTAGACCACCCACTGGCTGCCTCCCGCCTCACGCTCATGCGCGACGCGCGCAGCGATAACGCCGCCTTCCGCGCTGCTTTGAAAGACTTGGGCACCATGCTCGTCTACGAAGCCGCGCGCGACCTGCCCGTTGAGCACTTTGACTGCGTGACCCCCGTGGACACCGCGCAAGGCACGCGCCTGCAAGACCCGCCGATCATCGTTCCCATCATCCGCGCTGGCCTGGGCATGATTGACCCCGCCTTGTCCATGATTCCGGATGCACAGGTTGGTTTCATCGGCATGGCCCGCGACGAGGAAACGCACGAGCCGGTGCCGTATCTCGAGGCGCTGCCGGAAGATCTGTCAGGCCGTACGGTCTTCGTTGTGGATCCCATGCTTGCCACGGGTGGTTCGCTGCTCCACGCCCTGCGTCTGCTTGCCGCGCGTGGTGCGACGAATATCACGGCTATTTGCATGGTCTCGGCACAGGAAGGCGTGGATGCACTGGCCAACTCCGGTCTGCCGGTGCGTCTCGTGACCGCCGTCATCGACCCTTCGCTCGACGAAGACGCGTACATCGTGCCGGGGTTGGGCGACGCTGGCGACCGCCTCTACGGACCACGCAATATTGACCTTTAAGCCGCAAGCAGCGGCCGCTGAGCTGCGGTGACGTAAGTGTTTCGCCGCAGCGGTGGCGCGTTCGTGGCCGTCGTTTTAGAATCCCGGGGTAGAAAGCCCGCGCTGGGGTGCGCGGGTCCGACTACTCGGGGGACACATGACTTTCGCTGTCGAACGACTCATGTGGTCAAGCTATGGCCACGGCTTTTCCATCACGCTCCAAGCGCTGCGCGAGGGCAGGAAGATCTCGCAGCAAGCGCTCGCAGACATCACGGGCTTATCGCGCAACCAGATTTCGAACCTAGAGCGAAACGATCATTACGGGGAGGGGCTCGCGGACCCACGCTTGTCCACCATCTATAAGCTGGCGCTCGGGCTTGAAGTCCCGCCGGCATCGTTGCTTCCTGGTGCGGCGCGCATGGTGGAGGAAATCTGCGCGCTGGATGGAGAGGATGACTGGACGCTCCTCGTGAAGCCGGAACACATCGCACCGTTTCCATCGGATTACGTGAATCGCCGGCGTTTTAGCGGGAAGTGGGCTTTCGAATAGCCCGGGGTTGGCCGCATTAAAACCGGGCCAGATTTTCTGTACCGCTTGGTCTAGTCTAGACTCGTTGGGAAAGACCCAGGAGGTACCTCATGAACGCTCGACCGAGCTCGCATTACGCTCACGCGGATACGTCGATTGACGTCTTCGGCGAGGGGCCGGGCGATGTCTCGCGTTTCGTGGCGGCCTGGTTCGATGCGCACCGCGCCGAGGTCATCGGCTGGCGCCGCCACATTCACCGCCACCCAGAGACGTCGAATAACGAAGTCGAGACCACGCGCTACATCGCGAAGATTCTGGAGGAGTGGGGCGTGGAGCCGCACCTGTTCCCAGAGACCGGTCTCATGGCCGACCTGGGCCCGGACAGCGAGCAGGGCCGCGTGGCCTTCCGTGCGGATATCGACGCGCTGCCCATCCAAGAAGTCACGGGGCTGGAATTTACGTCACTGAACAAGGGAGTCTCCCACTCCTGCGGGCATGACGTCCACACCACGGTCGTGCTGGGGCTCACCTGCGCGCTGAAGGAATACGACGAGCAGCACGGTCTGCCTGTCGGCGTGCGCGTTATCTTCCAGCCGGCGGAGGAGACGTGGGCAGGGGGTGCCACGGACGTCGTGTCCTGGGGCGCGCTCGAGGGAGTGCACTCCATCTTTGCCATTCACGCCGAGCCCAAGCTGCGCGTGGGACGCATCGGCGTGCGCGCGGGGGCTATCACCTCGGCCACGGACGTCGTCGAGCTTGAGGTCAAGGGACCGGGTGGCCACACGTCCCGCCCGCACTTGTCCGCGGACGTCATCTTTGCCCTTGCCAAGGTCGTGACCGACCTGCCGGGGCTGCTGTCGCGCCGGGTGGATCCGCGCACCGGTACCGTGCTGGTCTTCGGCCAGATCAATTCTGGTTTTGCGCCCAACGCGATGCCGGAGACGGGCACGCTCACCGGCACCATGCGCACGGCGGACATCACCGTGTGGCGCGGCATGCAAAAGCTTTTCAGCGAACTTGTCCAACAGGTCCTCGCTCCCCTCGGCGTGGAGTACGACCTGCAGTATCATCGCGGCGTGCCGCCGGTGCTCAACGACGACGTGGCGACGGCCGCGCTCACCGCGGCGGCCGCGGCCATCGATCCGCAGTGCGTGGCCCAGGCCCCGCAGTCTTCGGGCGGCGAGGATTTCTCGTGGTACCTCGAGCATGTCCCAGGCTCCATGGCGCGCCTGGGCTGCTGGTCTGGCGAGGGCGAGCAGTATGACCTGCATATGGGCGATCTCATCGTGGACGAGCGCGCCCTCGGTGTGGGCATTAAGCTCTTCGGATCCGTCGTCGATCAATTCGCGGCAGCAGAGTAAACCGCTCCACGGAACTGGCGGTCGAAGCTCAGCCGCGTTACCCAGCGTGCGGGAGGTGACCTGCGGGCACTACACTGTGGGATGAGTGTGCCTGCCTCACGGTGGTCGTATAATGCGCATGCGTTTCCACGTTCGGAAGCGCGGCGGAGATCTGTGCGTCCGTGGCGGAGGCAAAGCACCAAGGCATTACCGGCGAGGACCAGGTTGATACTGGAGTTAGCCGCATTCCCCATGACGTGTTTGACGTGAGATCTCATAAGGAGCGAGAAATAAAAGTGACCCAGGATAAGGCTGCTGCTCAGACTGCCCAGGTGACCGAAGACACCCCGCGCATTGTCATCATCGGCGGTGGCCCCGCCGGGTACGAGGCCGCAACGGCCGGCGCCAAGTACGGCGCCCACATCACGCTCATTGAGGAGCAGGGGCCCGGTGGTTCCTCCGTGCTCCTCGACTGCGTTCCGTCTAAGTCCTTCATCGCCGGCGCGAACATTCAGACGGACTTCCGCCGTGCGGATGCGATGGGGCTTAACGATCAGCTCAGCTCGCTGCAGCTGAAGCTCGATGCTCTTAACGAGCGCGTCCAAGCACTGGCCGCGAACCAGTCTGCGGACGTGCGCGCGGGCCTGGAGAAGATCGGCGTGAAGGTTATCGACGGCCGCGCGAAGTTCTCTGAGGACCAGACTGGCGTGCGCGGCGCGCACCACTTCGTCGACGTTACGCATGCCGACGGCACCGAGGAGCAGCTCGAGGCGGACCTCGTCCTCGTTGCTACAGGCGCCACCCCGCGCATCCTGCCGGGCGCACAGCCGGACGGGGAGCGCATCCTCACCTGGCAGCAGGTCTATGACCTCAAGGAGGAGCCGGAGCACCTCATCGTCGTCGGTTCCGGCGTCACCGGTGCCGAGTTTGTTTCCGCCTTCGCGGAGATGGGCGTCAAGGTCACCATGGTCGCTTCCCGCGACCGCATTCTGCCGCATGATGACGCCGATGCCGCAGATGTGCTCGAGACCGTCCTCGCCGAGCGCGGCGTGGAACTGGAGAAGAATTGCCGCGTGGAGTCTGTCGTGCGCACCGAGGACGGCAACGTCGTGGTGAAGACCCAGGACGGCCGCGAGATCCATGGCTCCCACGTCATCATGTCCATCGGCTCTGTCCCCAACACCAAGGACTTGGGCCTCGAACACGTCGGAGTCCACACCCAGAAGTCCGGCCACATCAAGGTCGACCGCGTCTCGCGCACCAATGTTGACGGCATTTACGCGGCGGGCGATTGCTCGGATCTCTTCCCGCTCGCCTCCGTCGCCGCCATGCAGGGCCGCATCGCGATGTACCACGCGCTGGGCGAGGGCGTGTCCCCGCTGCGCCTGAAGACCGTGGCCACCGCCGTGTTCACCCGCCCCGAGATCGCCGCCGTGGGCTTCACCCAGGCCGAGATTGAGGCAGGCGAGGTTGCCGCGCGCACCATCATGATGCCGCTCAACACCAACCCGCGCGCGAAGATGCGCTCCCTTAACCACGGCTTTGTCAAGCTCTTCTGCCGCGCCACCTCCGGCCGCGTCATTGGCGGCGTCATCGTCGCGCCGACCGCCTCGGAGCTCATTTTGCCCATCGCCGTTGCCGTGACCAACCAGCTCACGGTCAACCAGCTCGCAGACTCGTTTGCGGTCTACCCATCGTTGTCGGGCACCATCACGGAGGCGGCGCGCCGCCTCGTTGCGCACGACGATCTGTCCTAATCAGGGACCCAAGGTGCTCAGCCCACGCTCCAAGAGCGTGGGCTTTGTCGTGCGCAGAGCTTGCCGATGCCCCCTGATGCGCCATCGATTTATCTCCGAGGTTTCCGCATACCGGTGAGCTGTGGGACCGCCTCGGTGCCGCGCGCGGCGAGACGGGCTGTGAGGTGGAGGGGAAAGGGGGCATCGGCAAGCTGGCGCAAGCGTGTCGAGCCTGCGCCTTAAATGGTGTCGTACGCCTGGTCCGCCGTGGTATTGAGATTCAGGCGGATGGTGCGGCCCAGCTGCGGGAAGGCGCGCTGCGGGCAGTCGGTACGCGGGCAAGCGAGACAGCCGGGGCCGATAGGCGTGGCGGCGGAGGGGGAGAGGTTGAGGGCGTCCGCGTAAACAAGCCGATCGGCCTGCGTGATGTCGCAGCCAAGCCCCACTACGAACTCCTTGCGCGGGGTGCCGAAGGATTTGGCGGGACCCTGGACGTGCCGGGCAATCCAGAGGTAGGTGTGGCCATCGGGCATGGAGGCGACCTGGCGGGTGATGCGGTTGGGGGTCTCGAAGGCGCGGTGGACGACCCAGAGCGGGCACGTGCCGCCGGAGCGGGCGAAGTGGAAACTCGTGGAGGACTGGCGTTTGGAGATATTGCCGGCGCGGTCTGTGCGAATGAAGGAGAAGGGCACACCCGTGTTGCCGGGGCGCTGGAGAGTGGACAGGCGCTGGGCAGTGGTCTCGAATCCGGTGCCGAAGTCACCGGCGAGCATGTCAATGTCGTAGCGGGATTCCTCTGCCTTGGCGAGGAACTCGTTATATGGCATGGTCACCGCGGCGCCGAAGTACTGGCCGAGGCCCAGCCTGCCGATGTCGCGCGCGACGCCTTCGGGCAACTCGGAGACGAGGTTGTCGCAGAGGTCTTGATAGGCGAGCAGGCAGTACTGGAGCGACATTTCGAACACGAGCTGGGCCTCGGTGAGCCCGCCGCGCAGATTGAGCTCGCGGCGGACCGGATCGAATTCGCGGCGAGGGCCGGTGCGGCCAAAGCGCACCGAGACGCCGAGTTCCTCTTCGAGGAGCGAGGCAAGGCGAGCCCGACGGAAAACGCGCTGGCCAAGCTGGCCGGCGAGTTCCTCCGCGAGAACATCGAGTTCATGGATGTAGTTGTGCGCGTTATAGAAAAACTCGCGGACGGCTTCGAAGGGGCCTTCTTGCTCGCGGGGGACGAGGGCGGCGGCGCGGGTGAGTCCCGGCATGAGCTCAGGAAACCGGCCGGCGAGGTCTGCCAATGTGTCTTCTTCCGCGCCGGGGAAGAGGAGGCGCAGCTCCGTGATGGCATGCAAATCTTTTTCTGTGGAGAAGTAGCTGGGGTCCACATTAAAGCGCTGCGATAGCTGCATGAGCACGGTCACAGTGAGTGGCCGTTGGTCGTTTTCGAGCTGGTTGAGGTAGCTCGTGGATAGCCCCAAAGTCTTGGCCATGGCGACTTGCGTCAGCCCGCGTTGCTTGCGGAGCGCGTGGATTCGTGCCCCCGCGTAGTGCTTGCTCATGGATGGTGCTCCTTCAGATCTGCGTCCTGGCTGCGAGTTTTACAGCTTTTACAGAGTATGCATAATAATGCCACAAATTTACGCAAAGGTCACTTGTGGCCTAGGGCACGTCGAAAAAAGTAATGTGATTGCTATCGCAACAACGCGGTGCCACAGTGCGTCGCTCGCTTTCCTTGCGATGCACTCCACGCTTCCACACTTAAAAAGGAGTTTAAATTCCGGTGATTAATCACGAAGTACGCACCCACAAGTCCGCCGAGGATTTCCCGATTGAGGAGCACCTCGCCTACAAGATCGCCAAGGTTGCCGCGGACAAGGTCGAGGTTCCGGCCGACACCAAGGACATGATCATCAACCGCATCATCGACAACGCCTCCGTTGCTATGGCGTCCGTCGTCCGCGGCCCGGTCACCTCCGCCCGCGTCATGGCTCAGTCGCATCCTCATTCTTCGGATGCGAGCGGCAACGGGTCCACCGTCTTCGGTGTTGATGGTAAGTACTCCGCCGAGTGGGCCGCACTCGCCAACGGCACCGCCGTCCGCGAGCTCGACTACCACGACACCTTCCTCGCCGCCGAGTACTCCCACCCGGGCGACAACATCCCGCCGATCCTTGCCGTCGCACAGCACAAGGGCCTCACCGGCAAGGAACTCATCCGCGGTATCGCTACCGGCTACGAGATCCAGGTCGACCTCGTCAAGGGCATGTGCCTTCACGAGTGGAAGATTGACCACGTCGCTCACCTCGGCCCGTCCGTCGCCGCTGGTATCGGTACCATGCTGAACCTCGATGTCGACACCATCTACCAGGCCATCGGCCAGGCTCTCCACACCACCACCGCGACCCGCCAGTCCCGCAAGGGCCTGATTTCCTCCTGGAAGGCCTCCGCTCCGGCATTCGCCGGCAAGATGGCCATCGAGGCTGTCGACCGCGCGATGCGCGGCGAGGGCGCCCCGGCTCCCATCTGGGAAGGTGAGGACGGCTTCATCGCATGGATGCTGCACTCCCCGGAGCGCACCTACACCATCCCGCTGCCGGCCGAGGGCGAAGAAAAGCGCGCCATCCTCGACACCTACACCAAGGAGCACTCCGCGGAGTACCAGGCACAGGCCCAGATCGACATGGCCTTCGCGCTGAAGAAGCGCCTCGCCGAGGAGGGCCGCGACCTGGCGGACATCGAGTCCATCGTCCTCCACACCTCGCACCACACCCATTACGTCATCGGTACCGGTGCGAACGACCCGCAGAAGATGGACCCGGACGCATCGCGCGAGACGCTCGACCACTCCATCATGTACATCTTCGCCGTTGCCCTCGAGGACGGCGACTGGGACTACGAGCACTCCTACTCCGACGAGCGCAAGCACCGCCCGGAGACCATCGAGCTGTGGCACAAGATCTCCACCGTCGAGGATCCTGAGTGGACCCGCCGCTACCACTCCAACGACCTTTCCGAGAAGGCGTTCGGCGGCAAGGCCGTCATCACCTTCAAGGACGGCACCGTTATCGAGGACGAGCGCGCCGTCGCTGATGCTCACCCGCTCGGCGCCCGTCCGTTCGGCCGCGAGGAGTACATCAACAAGTTCAAGAAGCTGGCCGCAGGCAAGGTCTCCGAGGAAGAGCAGGAGCGCTTCCTCGCCGCCGTCCAGGACCTCGAGAACCTCACCGACCTGAACGAGCTCAACGTCCATGTCACCCCGGACCACCTCGCGAAGGCCCCCAAGAAGCCGGAAGGAATTTTCTAACATGGCTGGACTGTTTGGTTCTACCAAGACCAACGCCGAGAAGCGCGCGGAGTTCCGCGCCTCCCTGGAGGGGCCGGGTTTGACCCGCCTCCCGGGTGCCTTCAACCCGCTCACCGCGCGTCTTATCCAGGACATCGGCGGCTTCGAAGGCGTCTACATTTCGGGCGCCGTCCTCGCTAACGACCTGGGCCTGCCGGACATCGGCCTCACCACTCTCACTGAGGTCGCCCACCGCTCCGGCCAGATTGCTCGCGCCACCGACCTGCCGGTCCTCGTCGACGCTGACACCGGCTTCGGTGAGCCGATGTCCTCGGCTCGCACGGTGGTGGCCCTTGAGGACGCTGGCCTCGCCGGCATGCACCTTGAGGACCAGGTCAACCCGAAGCGGTGTGGCCACCTCGACGGCAAGGAAGTTGTCCCGACCGACCTCATGGTCCGCCGCATCTCCGCCGCGGTCAACGAGCGCCGCGACCCCAACTTCATCATCTGCGCCCGTACGGACGCCGCCGGCATCCACGGCATCGACGACGCCATCGAACGCGCTAAGGCCTACGCCGACGCTGGAGCCGACATGATCTTCACCGAGGCCCTCTATTCCAAGGAGGACTTCGAGAAGTTCCGCGCCGCTGTCGATACCCCGCTCCTGGCGAACATGACGGAGTTCGGCAAGACCGAGCTGCTGTCCGCCAAGGAAATCGAGGACCTGGGCTACAACGCTGTCATCTGGCCGGTGTCCACCTTCCGTGTCGCCATGGGCGCCACCGAAGAGTTCCTCCGCTTCATGGAGAAAGAGGGCAACCAGACTGAGTGGCTCGAGCGCATGCAGCACCGTTCTCGCCTGTACGAACTTGTTCGCTACAACGAGTACAACGCTTTCGACCAGGCGGTGTTCACCTACTCCAAGGACTCCTACAAGCCGACCTTCGAGTAAAACCCCGGCTCCTGCCGACCGGCGCTTCGCCGGTATGACGAGCTACTGCGTTCGAAGCGCGGAACCCCGTGCCTCGAGCGCACAGCGGCGAACCTTCTTGGAACGTCGTTCCTTCAATCCAAGTAAAAGAACCGCGCCACGGTTCGTGGCGTCTTTCGTCCCACACACTTTTCCAAGCACAAGGAGAACACAATGTCTGAGAACACCCCCGAAATCCGCAAGGGCCTGTACGGCGTCGTCGTTGACGAGACCGCCGTCTCCAAGGTCGTCCCGGAGACCAACTCCCTGACCTACCGTGGTTACCCCGTTCAGGAGCTGGCACGCTACTGCTCCTTCGAAGAGGTTGCCTACCTTTTGTGGAACGGCGAGCTTCCGACTCAGGAGGAGCTCATCCGCTTCTCTGCACGTGAGAAGGCTCTGCGCCACCTGGACCGCCACCTTATCGACCTCATCATGTCGATGCCGCTGTCCTGCCACCCGATGGACGTCCTGCGCACCGCCATCTCCTTCATCGGCGCTCAGGATCCGGAGGCCTACACCAAGAACTCCGAGCACATCCGTCGTACCGCTCTCGAGCTGATGGCCAAGATCCCGACCATCATCGCGCTCGACATCCGTCGTCGCCGCGGTGAAGGCTACATCCAGCCGTCGCGTAAGAAGGGCTTTGCCGAGAACTTCCTGTGGATGGTCTTCGGTGAGGAAGAGGGCTCCCCGGCCAACTCCCGCGCCGACATCGAGGCCTTCGACAAGTCGCTCATCCTCTACGCTGAGCACTCCTTCAACGCCTCCACCTTCACCGCGCGCGTCATCACCTCCACGATGTCCGACACCTACTCCGCAGTCGTCGGTGCTATCGGCGCCCTCAAGGGCCCGCTGCACGGTGGTGCGAACGAGGCCGTCATGCACAACTTCATTGAGGTTGGCGACCCGGCGAAGACCGAAGAGTGGACCCTCAACAAGCTCAAGAACAAGGAGCTCGTGATGGGCTTCGGTCACCGCGTCTACAAGAACGGTGACTCCCGCGTTCCGACCATGGAGGCCGCTTTCCGCGAGCTGGCCAAGGAGCACGGCCAGGAGCAGTGGGTGGAGATGTACGAAATCATGGCAAAGACCATGTACGACAACACCTCCATCAAGATTCAGCCGAACCTCGATTTCCCGACGGGCCCGGCGTACCACATCCTGGGCTTCGACATCGAGTTCTTCACCCCGATCTTCGTGATGTCCCGTATCACCGGTTGGACCGCACACATCGTGGAGCAGAACGAGAACAACTCGCTCATCCGCCCGCTGTCTGCCTACAACGGTGAGGCTCAGCGCTCCGTTCCGCCGAAGCAGTTCTAATCGCCGCCTGTGGCGCCGGGGTATTCCTGGCGTCACCCCGGAGGGAACGACGTTTCCTATGACCTATCTGTAACGGAACCCCCTACACTCCTCCGTTGCCCCTGAATTTCCCCGGCCGGCGCCAGACTTTATACGTCGGGCGTCCGGCCTTCGGGACGTTTTACCCCCCTTTAGTACCAATAGTGTGGGATCGTGTTCGCATCGTGCATCACGCACTACTAATCTGAGATGTGGATCACCCGTGCTGGCATTAGTTTTCTGAACTACCTCGTAGCAACGTGAACCAATGACCACAATCCGAAAGGAACCTACTGCAGTGTCTGCCACCGCGTTACCGACGTTCAACAAGGTGCTTGTAGCCAACCGCGGCGAAATTGCTGTCCGTGCCTTCCGTGCCGCTTTCGAAATTGGCGCGAAGACCGTTGCAATTTACCCACGTGAGGATCGCAACTCCTTCCACCGTGCATTCGCCAACGAAGCCGTTCGCATTGGCGCCGAGGGTGCCCCGGTGAAGGCCTACCTCGATATCGATGAGGTGATTCGTGCCGCCAAGAAGTCGGGCGCGGATGCCATCTATCCGGGTTACGGCTTCCTCTCTGAGCGCGCGGACCTTGCCCGTGCCTGCAACGAGGCCGGAATCAAGTTCATTGGACCCACTCCGGAGACCCTGGACCTCACCGGCGATAAGGCCGCTGCGGTGCACGCCGCTCAGGAGGCGGGCCTGCCGACCTTGAAGGACTCCGAGCCGTCCACTGACGTGGACAAGCTCGTCGAGTACTCCAAGGACTTCACCTACCCGCTGTTCGTCAAGGCAGTCGCAGGCGGCGGCGGACGCGGCATGCGTTTCATCGAGAACGAGTCTGAGCTGCGCGAGAAGTGCGCGGAGGCCTCCCGCGAGGCCGAGGCTGCCTTCGGCGACGGTCACGTCTACCTTGAGACCGCCGTGATTAAGCCGCAGCACATCGAGGTCCAGATCCTCGCCGATAGCCAGGGCAACGTCATCCACCTCTTCGAACGTGACTGCTCCGTGCAGCGTCGTCACCAGAAGGTCGTGGAGATCGCTCCGGCTCCGACGCTGGATCCGGAACTGCGTGACCGCATCTGTGCGGACGCCGTGAAGTTCTGCCAGCACATCAACTACGAGGGCGCTGGCACTGTCGAGTTCCTCGTGGACGAGCGCGGCAACCACGTCTTCATCGAGATGAACCCCCGTGTCCAGGTCGAGCACACCGTTACCGAGGAAATCACCGGTGTCGACATCGTGAAGTCGCAGATGCACATCGCTGCGGGCGCGTCCCTCGAGCAGCTTGGTCTGCACCAGGAGGATATCCACATCACCGGCGCGGCCCTGCAGTGCCGTATTACGACTGAAGACCCGAACAACGGTTTCCGCCCGGATACCGGCACCCTGACCACGTACCGCTCTCCGGGTGGTGCGGGCGTGCGTCTCGATGGCGCGACTGCCGTCGGCGCCGAGATTTCCCCGAACTTCGACTCCCTGCTGGTGAAGATGACCTGCCGTGGCGTCACTTTCAAGCAGGCTGTCGCCCGTGCACAGCGCGCCCTCAACGAGTTCACCGTCGCCGGCGTTGCCACCAACATCGGCTTCCTGCGCGCCCTGTTGCGCGAGCCGGACTTCACCGAGACCCGCGTCGACACCAGCTTTATCGCGTCCCACCCGGACCTGCTCAAGGCTCCGCCGGCTGTGGACGAGTCCGGCCGTATCATCGACTACATCGCGGACGTCACCGTGAACAAGCCGAATGGCACGCGTCCGACCGCGCTTCGTCCGTTCGACAAGCTCCCAGAATTCGATCGCAACTCTGAGCTGCCGCGTGGTTCTCGTGACGATCTGCTTGAGCTGGGTCCGAAGGCTTGGGCAGAAAAGATCCGCAATCAGCAGGCTCTCGGCGTTACGGACACGACATTCCGTGACGCGCACCAGTCGCTGCTCGCCACCCGTGTGCGCGGTACTGACCTCGTCTCCGCCGCGGAGGCCGTGGCCCGCATGACCCCGTCCCTCTACTCGGTGGAGGCGTGGGGCGGAGCGACCTACGATGTCGCGATGCGCTTCCTCAAGGAGGACCCGTGGGTTCGCCTTGACCTGCTGCGTGAGGCCATGCCGAACCAGAATATTCAGATGTTGCTGCGCGGCCGCAATACGGTTGGCTACTCGCCGTACTCGGACAAGGTGTGCCACGCCTTTGTGGACGAAGCCGCCAAGTCTGGTGTCGATATCTTCCGTATCTTCGACGCCCTCAACGATGTGAGCCAGATGCGTCCGGCTATCGAGGCTGTCCTTGAGAATGACAAGTCCGTGGCTGAGGTTGCCATGGCGTACTCCGGCGATATGTGCTCTCCGAATGAGAAGCTCTACACGCTGGATTACTACCTCAAGCTCGCCGAGGAAATCGTGGGCACGGGTGCACACGTGCTGGCTATCAAGGACATGGCGGGCCTGCTGCGTCCGGAGTCTGCCTCCAAGCTGGTCATGGCACTGCGCAAGGAATTCGACCTGCCGGTGCACGTCCACACCCACGACACTGCGGGTGGCCAGATGGCGACCTACTACGCGGCGGCGCTGTCCGGTGCCGATGTCGTCGACGGTGCCTCCGCTCCGTTGGCCGGTACCACGTCGCAGCCGTCCCTGTCTGCTATTGTCGCGGCATTCTCCAACTCCGCGCGTGACACTGGCCTCGACCTCAAGGCCGTCTCCGACCTGGAGCCGTACTGGGAGGCCGTCCGCCAGCTCTACAAGCCGTTCGAGAAGGGTATTCCTGGCCCGACTGGCCGCGTGTACCGCCACGAGATCCCGGGCGGTCAGCTGTCCAACCTGCGCGCTCAGGCGACCGCTCTGGGCCTCGAGGACCGCTTCGAGGTCATCGAGGACACCTACGCCGCCGTCAACGAGATGCTCGGCCGTCCGACCAAGGTCACCCCGTCTTCCAAGGTCGTGGGCGACCTCGCCCTGCAGCTTGTGGGCGCTGGCGTGGACCCGGCCGAGTTCGAAGCTAACCCGTCCAAGTACGACATCCCGGACTCCGTCATCGCCTTCCTGCGTGGCGAACTCGGTACTCCTCCGGGCGGCTGGCCGGAGCTGCGCGACCGTGTCCTCGAAGGCCGTACCCCGGGCGAAGTCACGGTCAAGGAGGTCCCAGAGGAGGAGCTGCCGCACCTCAACTCGGATAACTCCCAGGAGCGCCGTGACTCCCTCAACCGCCTGCTCTTCCCGAAGCAGTTCGAGGAGTTCAACGAGTTCCGCCGCAAGTACGGCAACACGGAAGCTCTGACGGACACCGTGTTCCTCTACGGTCTGGAAGAAGGCCACGAGTACGTGGTTCACTACTTCGCTGAAGGTTCCAACGACCGCGCTGACCTCAAGCCGATTACTGTGCGCCTCGATGCACTCGGCGAGGCCGACGAGAAGGGTATGCGCAACGTTGTCCTGACGGTCAACGGTCAGATTCGCCCGATGAAGGTCCGCGACAATAACGTCGAATCCACCGTCGCCTCCGTCGAGAAGGCCGACCCGAGCAACGAGGGCCACGTCGCCGCTCCGTTCGCTGGTGTGGTTAACCCGACCGTTTCTGCGGGCGACGAGGTCAAGGCCGGTGACCAGGTAGCCGTCATCGAGGCCATGAAGATGGAAGCCTCCATCTCCGCGACCAAGGATGGCGTCATCGAGCGTGTCGCCATTGGCAAGGCCACCAAGGTAGAGGGCGGCGACCTCATTGCCGTCATTAAGTAATACCAGGTAGCTCACCCAGCGTACAGCCCATCGAACCTGCAGGTCCGGTGGGCTGTCATCATGGCGCAGGAGGCTGCCGATGCCGCCTAAATCCCTTCAGCACACAGTGCGAGTCGTCTTTGGCCCGCGTTAAAACTGCGCTTTTGACTATAGCTGTCCGGCGTTGGGTGAGACTTTCTTTTCCTGCTAGGAAGCCTTTTCAGCTTTCTCTACGGCTTGCGAGTAGAGCTTGAATAGGTGCTCCACGATGGTCTTTTCTTCGCAACCGGGTTCTAGACCATAGGCACGCTCGACAGCTGCATCCAGTGCCGCGTGAGCCTTAGTGAGCTCGGGGTACATCCAGTCGTTGTCGGGGTCATACATTTGCGCGATGGTCGAGTCTGGGTACTGGGCTCGTGCGTCGAGCACGGCCTGGCCGAGCTGGGCAATTTCTGCTTCCTGTTCGGGCGTGACATCTGGCCAGATGAGGTTGTTATAAGTGTCCTTGCTTGAATACTGGTAGTCCGACTTCAAGCGGCCACTGGTGGTCCTCATCCACGCGTTATGTACGCGAGAATGGATAAATGCGAATACATATAGGGAACCATCTGCGATTAGCCGTACGGCGTTGCTCGCGAACTCGCCGGGTTGGAGGAACCCAACAGGTATGTATTTCCTGCGCTCTGATGAAGTCTGTGGCAAGAGAATGGTAGTAGTCGTTGGGATATTCTCGACATGGAATCTCTTAGGGCGAGCTGCGAGCTTCCGTGTGCCAGCGCTGGAACTTTGTTCGCGGTAATCTCGAACGGCCTTTATACGTTCCTTGACGAGGGGCAGTCTATTCAGCTCGGCTGTCGAAGCTTCTCCGACCCATAGCACCCAGCGCTCAATGCCTTGGATGAACTCGCGGGACCCGTACCAGCGGTGAAAGAATGGATCGGACTTTGGTTCAGCTCTTAAGAACTGGTCCTTCTCCTCCTGTGTGAACAGATAATTACCACCGTCAATCGGTTTGTTACCAATCCCCATACTGGGTACATCTGAGAGCGGCTTAGACCGGCTCCATACGAAGACCTCGGGCGCGTCTTTGAGGTAAGCGTTTAGTTGTTTCGGGTGGCTTATTTCAGGCTCGCCCGTCACGGTGGGGTAGTGGAAGAGTGTCTTTGGTCCTCCGAGCTTGGAGAAGCCGACAATGACGCAGTAGACGGCTGCTTGGTCTGCTGCGCCGTTGGTCCATTTGAACGTGTCGTGTGCGAAGTCGATGCGGATGCCCATGTCCCAGATACGGCTCCATACGTTGGCGACTTGCTCACCTTGGCAGATGCTGTTGGTTGAGACAAAGGCTGCGCGGATGTCGTGGTTGCCTAAGTACTTGGCGGCTTTGGCGTACCAGCCGCCTACGTAGTCGATGTTGCCCAGGTTCTTCGTCGCACCGATGGACTTGAACGTGGCCTGTAGCTCGGCCTTTTGCTCCTTGGACTGGTTGCGCGCGCCCAAAAACGGTGGGTTTCCAATAACGAAGCTGCACTGGTCCGGTTCAAGGACGTCTGCCCAGTCGAGCTGTAGCGCGTTGCCAAGCATGATGTTCGCAGAGTCGCGCAGCGGAAGGTTATCGATGTTTGCTGAGGTGAGAATCTCGGTCTCCGCGTCGGCTTGTAGCTTGGCAATCCAAAGCGCAGTCTGCGCGACCGATACCGCGAAGTCGTTGATCTCAATGCCGTAGAACTGGCTAATATGCACCTTGATCTGTGAGGACTCACCGCCAAAATCGAGCGCGGTCTGGTCATTCGCTAACTCAGAGAGCACCTTGTTTTCCAAGCGGCGCAGACTGATATAGGTCTCAGTGAGGAAGTTGCCCGAACCACAAGCAGGGTCGAAAAAGGTCAGGCTGGCAAGTTTATCGTGGTAGCGCTTGAGGTTGTTGCGCCGTTTGACTGCACCCACACCCGGCTCATTGATGATGTCTGTCAGCTCATCGGTCAACGCATCCAAAAACAGCGGGTCAATGACCTTGTGAATGTTCTCAGGACTGGTGTAGTGCATACCCCCTTGGTGACGAGTTTCAGGATTGAGTGTGGACTCAAAGACACCACCGAAGATCGTTGGGCTAATGTGCGACCAGTCCGTATCCGCCGACAGCTCGGTAATGAGCAGCTCGCGAATTTCGTCTGTGAAGTTAGGGATCTCAACATCTGTGCCTGTGAACAGGCCACCGTTGACGTAGGGCATGACCGCAAGTGCCTGCTCATCATACGGGTCACGCTGGTCTAACGGTGTATCGAGCTGGATAAACAGGCGCTTGAGGGCGAGACGCAACGCGGACGCATTGAAAGGGGCTAAGTAGTTCAACACCGCGTTCTTCGGGAAGATGCCCGCGTCCTCGGCAAACAGGCAGAACACCAAGCGCACACACAACACGTTGAGTGCATGCTGGGATGCGGCAGAATCCGGGTCAACGTACTGCTCGCGCAGCAGCTTGTAGAGCTTGCCGATAAGCTCGCCAGCTTGCAGTGATGCCTTCTGCTCGCGTCGGGCACGTTGCGCCTGCGGGTTGACCAGGAAGTCGAGAAGATGCAGCTGCTCGGGCAGCTCTTCAAGCTTGAAGGACTCATACTCGGTTTCTGGAAAGTCATCATCAAGATGATGAATGCGGAACTCACCGAAGTTACAGATGACAATGTAGTCCGGGCGCTTGGAGTTACGCTGCTGGTCCGCATAGCGCTTAGCCTGCTGGTACGGCGTCACCATCGTGCCCTGGCGCGGCTCCGGCTTGTCCATGTCGATGCCGAGCGACTTCTGCTCAATGAACGTCTTCGCATCGGGGACCACAACATCAATCCAGCCTGCGCCAGAGGTACGAGACTCAAAATGCAACGCCGTGGTCTGATTTCCCATCCCCAGCACCTCGGAGCACAAATCAATCCAAAACTGTTGGGTATCTGACTTTTCAGCACCCCGGTCTTTCCACCGCGAAGCGAAATCTCTAGCAGCAGCAACACGCTGCGCATGTGTCATCTCAGCCATGTAGGCAATTGTCTCATGCGCACGACAGACACAAGGCCGAAACACCGAATCTGTGCGAGGGACGGGTGGGCGGTGTCAAGTGCGATTGCGCAGAGTTGCAGAAATGATTCTGCCGCCGCGTGCAGGGGAGCAAGCGGCGGCAGAGGTGGTGGCAACGAGGCACTGGCAAGCGATGCCCCGGCATGCTGCGGGCTTGGGCGAGGGGGCATCGGCAAGCGATGCCGCCAGGGCAGGATGTTCTATTTGATGTCGAGGATGGGCTCGCCCTTGTTGATCTGGGTGCCGTTCTCGACCTTGAGGTCCTTTACGGTGCCAGACTTGTGGGCCTTGACGGGGTTTTCCATCTTCATGGCCTCGAGGACTACGACGACGTCGCCTTCATTGACCTCGGCGCCTTCTTCGACGTTGACCTTGATGACGGTGCCCTGCATGGGCGCTGCTACGGTATCGCCGGAGACGGCTGCCTTGGCGCCGCCACCGCGACGCTTCTTCGTCTTCTTACGTCCGCCGGTGTTGCCGAAGAAGAGATTGCCCGGCAGGGCGACCTCGACGCGGCGTCCGCCGATTTCGACGACGAACTTCTGGCCGGGTTCGTTGTCTTCTGCCGACGCGCCAGCGTCGGCGTCCGGATCTGTGTACGGCGGCAGGCCGTTGACCCACTCTTCCTCGATCCACTTGGTGTAGACGCCGAAGGAGCCGTCTTCTGCGGTAAACGCGGGGTCCTCGACGATGGCGCGGTCGAAGGGGATGACGGTGGGCAGGCCGGTGACGGTGTACTCGGCCAGGGCACGGCGGGCGCGCTGCAGGGCCTGCTCGCGGTCCTCGCCCCAGACGATGAGCTTGGCGAGCATGGAGTCGAAGTTGCCGCCCACGACGGTGCCGGCTTGGACGCCGGAGTCGACGCGCACGCCGGGACCGGCGGGCTCGGAGTACTGGACGATGGTGCCCGGTGCCGGGATGAAGCCCGCGGCAGCGTCCTCGCCGTTGATGCGGAACTCAAAGGCGTGGCCGCGCGGAGCGGGATCCTCGGTGATCTCCAGTGGCAGGCCCTCGGCGATACGGAACTGCTGGCGCACGAGGTCGAAGCCGGTGGTCTCCTCGGTGACCGGGTGCTCGACCTGCAGACGGGTATTGACCTCAAGGAAGGAGATGAGACCGTCGGAGCCGACGAGGTACTCGACGGTGCCGGCGCCGTAGTAGCCAGCCTCGCGGCAGATGCGCTTGGCAGACTCGTGGATGGTGGCGCGCTGCTCATCGGTGAGGAACGGGGCTGGGGCCTCCTCGACGAGCTTTTGGAAGCGGCGCTGCAGGGAGCAGTCGCGAGTACCCATGACGATGACGTTGCCGTGCTGGTCGGCGAGGACCTGGGCCTCGACGTGGCGGGCCTTGTCGAGGTAGCGCTCGACGAAGCACTCGCCGCGGCCGAAGGCGGCGGTGGCTTCACGGGTGGCAGACTCGAAGAGCTCGGCGACCTCGTCGCGCTCGTAGGCGACCTTCATGCCGCGTCCGCCGCCGCCGAAGGCGGCCTTGATGGCGATGGGCAGGCCGTGCTGGTCAGCGAAGGCCTCGACCTCGGCGGCGTCCTTGACCGGGTCCGGGGTGCCTGGAGCCATGGGGGCATCGGCACGCTCCGCAATGTGGCGGGCCGTCACCTTGTCGCCGAGATCGGCGATGGACTGCGGGGAGGGGCCAATCCAGATGAGGCCGGCGTCGAGGACGGCCTGGGCGAACTCGGCGTTCTCGGAGAGGAAGCCGTAGCCCGGGTGGATGGCGTTGGCGCCGGACTTCGCGGCGGCGTCGAGAATCTTGGCAATGTCGAGGTACGACTCGGCAGAGGTCTGACCGCCCAAGGCGAAGGCCTCGTCAGCGAGTGCGACGAACGGGGCGTCCGCGTCCGGCTCGGCGTAGACGGCGACAGAGGCAATTCCAGCGTCGCGTGCGGCACGGATGACGCGCACGGCGATCTCACCGCGGTTGGCGATGAGCACCTTGGTGATCTTCTTGGTTTCAACAGTCACGGCTTATTTAAAACCTTCCTAGTTTGTTTGTGCTCGGACTATTATCGCACACAAAAACATGAGTGATCCGTCAGGTTTCTAGAAATTTGATCGACAAAGCCCTTACCTGCACTTTTGTCGCGGTTAAAGACGGTGCGGCGTGTCGGTAAGGGCTCGTTCGGTGGTGTGAAGGGTTTAGCGCTCGATGGGCATGCGGATCATGTTGCCCCACTCGGCCCAGGAGCCGTCATAATTGCGGACCTTCTCAAATCCCAAGAGGAACTTGAGGACGAACCACGTGTGGGCTGCCTGGCTACCGAGGTGCGAATAGAGGATGGTGTCCTTCTTTGGATCGAGTTCCGCGTAGGCCTCGTCGAGCGAGGCGCGTGAGCGGAAGGCGCCGTTGGAATGCACGGCGAGTGACCACGGCAGGTTGACGGCGCCCGGGATGTGGCCGTGGCGGATGGTCGTGCCGTAGGAAGAATCGCCCTTGGGGGAGAACTCCGTGGCGATGCCTTGGTACTCCTCGGTGGGGCGAGTGTCGACGAGGGAAGCGTCGCCCAATTCGGCGACGAAGGCGCGGTGGTCCGCGTCGTCGCGTTCGGTGACGGGGTACTCGGACTCCGGGTGCTCCGGGACGGCGTAGGAGGTATCGCGTTCCTCGTTCATCCAGGCGTCACGGCCGCCGTCGAGGAGGCGGACGTCTGGGTGGCCGTAGAGTTCGAAGACCCACAGGGCGTAGGTGGCCCACCAGTTGTTCTTGTCGCCGTAGACGACGATGGTGTCGTCGCGGTGAATGCCCTTGGAGCGCATGAGTGCTGCGAAATCCTCGGGGCCGATGATGTCGCGGGTGAGCTTGTCCAGCAGATCCGTGTGGAAGTTGATGCGTGTGGCCGTGGGGATGTGGCCGATGTCGTAGAGGAGGTTGTCTTCATCGACCTCAATGACGCGCAAGCCAGGAATGCCCAAGCGGGCGGACAGCCACGGCGCGGAAACCATGCGTGAAGGAACGGCGTAGTCCTGGAACGACGGATTTGGGTCGGTCTCAATCATGGTCCTGGTGGCCTTTCTGTTGATTCAGGACGGGCTGAGGGTGAACTCCCTAGCGTAGTCTTTAGCCCTTTTACAATACCGCGATACCCAACAAGGGGTAACGTAATGTGGTCTCGGATACACGTGGGGGGCTGGTTATAACAACGATGCAGGTGGGGTGCGTGGGCCGTGGGTAGGTGGGGTTAATCACGGTTTCTTTAGCGCGCGAAAACGAGTGTACTCAGGTAGTTTTTAGGCGAGGGCCGGAGGAATTCCCTTTACGCGCCCACAACAATTTTTCCCAGGGACGAAAGGTAAATTGCTGTGCACAAGGCAATCGTGGTTTTTGAGGTTGAAGGCGGCTCCGACAAGGGACCGGACGGCCACCGCAAGGACACCATGCCCATCGTGGAGGCCATCAAGGCCAACGGATGGGACTCGGAGGTCATCTACTTCCACCCGGACAACGCGGACGAGATCTTCGAGCGCGTCTCCCAGAACTTTGACGCCTACATCTCGCGCGTCAACCCCGGCAACATCCCCGGCGGCGAGAAGGGCTACTTCGAGCTGCTCACCAAGCTGGCGGACGCCGGGCTCGTGGGCATGTCCACCCCGGCCGACATGATGGCTTACGGCGCCAAGGACGCTCTGGTTAAGCTCAATGACACCCCGCTCGTGCCGGAAGACACTGCGGCCTACTACGAGGTCTCCGACTTCCACGAGACCTTCCCTACCTCCCTGTCTTTCGGTGAGCGTGTGCTCAAGCAGAACCGCGGCTCCACGGGTGAGGGCATTTGGCGCGTTCGCCTCGCTGATGCAGATCTGGCTGCCTCCGTCGAGCCGGGCACCGCGCTGCCGCTCGACACGGCGCTCAAGTGCACCGAGGCCGTCGACAACAAGACGCATGATTACACGCTGGGCGAGTTCATGGACTTCTGCGACCAGTACATCATCGGCGACAACGGCATGCTCGTCGACATGCGCTTCATGCCGCGCATTGTCGAAGGCGAAATCCGCATTCTCCTCGTGGGCAATGAGCCGGTCTTTATCGTCCACAAGAAGCCGGCCGAGGGTGGCGACAACTTCTCCGCGACGCTCTTCTCTGGCGCGAAGTACACCTACGACAAGCCGGAAGCCTGGCCGGAGCTGCTCGCCATGTTCGAGCGCGCCCGCCCCGTCATCGCCGAGAAGCTTGGCGAGACCGGCCACGTCCCGCTCATCTGGACCGCGGACTTCATGCTCGCCGACGGCGAGAACGGCGAGGACACCTACGTCCTCGGCGAGATCAACTGCTCCTGCGTGGGCTTCACCTCGGAGCTCGACATGGGCATCCAGGAGAAGGTCGCTGCGGAAGCCATCTCCCGCGTCGAGGCGGCCGACGCGTAGCGCACGTGCCTTCACGGTCAACGCGAGAACCTAGGAATCTGGCGATGACCCGCACCTCCCATATGATCGGGAGGTGCTTTTTTAAATCGTCGTGGCAGTCATCATGCTGCTCGTGGTGAGCGTCGTCGTCGCTGTCGTCACACCGGTCCCGGAGCTCGACATCGAGCCCGACCTCATCCTCCCGCCGCTGCTCTACGCCACGGCGTTGCGGCCGGCGCCGTCATGAGCCCTTCCGATGCCGTCGCCACCTCCATCGTGAAGAAGGCCGGCGTCAACCGCCGCGTCATCTCCATCCTCGATGGCGAGGGACTCATCAACGACGTCGGCTCTGGTCACCCTGCGCACGGCGCTGCTCGCCGCGAGGGTTCTGTCATCGTCTGGTCCGGCATGCGTGGTGCCGTGAGGTTCGCCGCGGCGCAGACCATCCCCGTGGGCACGCGGCCTCCGCGAGGAAATCGGCGAGGCGGTTTCTGAATTGCTCGAGGTATCCGTCAAGCCACATGGGGCCCCGTTCTGTCGCGCGTGAAGCGCGCCTTAGTCGAGCAGCTGCGCCACGCAGTCCGGGTCCGCGTCGGAGAGCATCTGACGCAGACGGTCGTACTCGTCTGTCTCGCCGATGGCCTGGGCGGCGTGGGCGAGGGCGGCCCAGGAGCGTAGGACGCCCTGGTTAGGCACGTGGGCGAAGGGGACTGGACCCCAGCCCTTCCAGCCGTTGCCGCGCAGGCGGTCGAGGCTGCGGTGGTAGCCGGTACGGGCGAGGGCGTAGGCCGTGATGTAGGCGGTGGGCAAGGCCTCGTCCTCGCGGACGCGGGCGAGCTCCTTTTCGGCGAGCAGCGCCCACACGAGCGGGGAGCTGGGGTGTTCGACGGCGCCCTGCGTAAGGTCGGTGACGTCGTGGCCGGGGTCTTCCGGCAGCAGGATGGGATCCGGGGCAAGCATGTCTTTCATTTCCATGTTCGCCACTCTACGCAGGATGGAGGGAGTCGCGTGGCTAGTTGCGCGGCAGATTCCAGAATTCCGAGGCGTTCACCCCAAACTCGTAGAGCGCGCGGCGCACGACGGGCAGGGACAGGCCGATGACCGAGGAGGGGTCGCCCTCGATGGCGTCGATGAACCAGCCGCCGAGGGCCTCGAGCGTGAACGCGCCCGCGCATTGGAGGGGTTCGCCCGAGGCCGCGTAGGCCGCGATGTCGGTCTCGGAGGCCTGCGCGAAGTGGACGGTCGTCGTGGAAGTCTCCACGTAGCGCTTGTCGCCGAGCAGGATGCAGTGTCCGGTGAGCAGCTGCGCGGATTTGCCCGCTTGGGCGCGCCAGCGCTCGACAGTGCGCTCCTCGGTGTGCGGCTTGCCTTGGAGCTGCCCGTCGAGCAGCAGCATGGAATCGCCGCCGATGACGACGTCATCAGGGTAGTGGGGCGCGATGGCCTCGGCCTTGGCAGCGGCGAGGGCTGCGACGACGTCGCCGGGGGCGGCATCGGCAAGCTCAGCCTCGATGGCGCGCTCGTCGACGTGTGCGGGGCGTAAAACGGGTTCGACCCCGGCGCCGCGCAAGATGGCTGCGCGGGACGGGGACTGAGAAGCGAGAACGATACGCATGCTTTAGTAGTAGCGCACGTTGCGGAACGCGGACGGGTTGAACCGGTGGCCCGGCTCGGTCCACAGATCACGCGTCTGCTTCGTCTGCGCGGCCTTGGCGCGGGCGTCCGCGTCGAGCTGCGTGAGGACGGCGGTGAGAGCCGCGACCTCGTCGTCGCTGGGGTTGCCCCGCAGGACCTGAATGACGGGAGCGTTCATAGCTGCCTCCTTGGGTAGTTTCTAAAGAACGATATTGCTGTGCTTCTTGGCGGGGGTCGAGACGATCTTGCGCTCGAGGAGACGCAGGCCCTCGATGAGGTAGCCGCGGGTGGCGGCCGGCTCGATGACGGCGTCGACAAGGCCGCGCTCGGCGGCCTGGTACGGGGTGAGGAACTCTGCAGCCTCGGCCTCCTCGACGCCCAGGGTGCTGGCGAGCGTCGTGGCGTCCGCGACGGCGATCTCCGCGGTGGGCCATGCGTAGGCGAGGTCCGCGCCGAGATCCTTGGAGCCCATGACGACGTAGCCGGAGCCGTACGCGCGGTGCAGGACCACGGTGAGTTTGCCCACGGTCGCCGCGGCGTAGGCCTGGACGAGCTTGGATAGACGTGCTGGCTGCGCGGTGAGCTCCGGGGTGTCGACGAGCTCGATAATCGGCGTGTTGAACGCGTCGCACAGGCGGATAAAACGGGCGGCCTTCTCCGCTGCGGCTTCGTCGAAGCCGCCGGCCGTCGCGATAAGGCCGACGGTGCGGCCCTCGAGCCGGGCGAATGCGGTGGAGATGCCGCGCACATCGGCCTGGAGCTCGAGGACGTCATCGAAGAGGGCGTCGACGATGGCGCTCATCTCGAAGGAGCCGTTGTCCGCGATGGCCGCGTTGAGCGCGCGGTCGGACTCCGAGATATTCTCCGCGATGGAGCCTGCCTGGAGGGCGGCGTCCGTGCGCGGGGCCTCTGCGCGGTTATTGGAAGGCAGGTAGCCCAGCACGGTGCGGGCGGCGGCGATGGCCTCGTCCGCATTTGCGGCGTGAAGGTGGCCGCCCTCGCCGATCACGATATCCGCCATGACCGGGGCGAGCGTAGCCAGCGGGGCGAGCTCGCCGACCTGGATGGCGACCTGCGGGATAAGCCCCGAGGCGCGCGTGACGCGCTCGAGGATGCGCGCCTGCATGGCGAGCGTGACGATGCCCTCCTGGGCACGCGGGGCGCCGGCCTCGACGATGGAGACCATGGGCACGCCGGTCTTCAAAGCTAGGTCGTAGAGCTTGATGATCTTCTCGCCGTAGACCTCGCCCATCGTGCCATCGAAGACGGTGGCGTCCTGCGAGTAGACGCAGACCTTGCGGCCATTGATCGTGCCGTAGCCGGTGATGACGCCGTCCGTGTAAGGACGGTCGTGCTCGCGGCCGAAATCCTTGGAGCGGTGACGGGCGAGAGCGTCCGTTTCCACGAAGGATCCGTCGTCCATGAGGGCATCCAGCCGCGCGCGGGCCGCTGGGGTACCGGCATCCGCGCCGAGTGGCGAGCGGGACTCGGCAATCTTATTACCGAGGTCCTCAATCTTGCCTGCAGTGGTTTTCAGATCAGTCATAACGCCTTAGTTTACAAGCCGGAACCGGCAGGGGTCGCATCAGCGCTGCCAAGCGGTGCGCGCTGGTGTGGTCCTGCCGGTTGTTGCTCCGTGTGATTTACAGCGGGATATTTCCGTGCTTGCGGGCCGGGCGGGCGACGTTCTTGTCCGCGTAGAGGCGCAGGTTCTTCGCGATGGTGGAACGGGTCTCCGATGGCAGGATGACCGCGTCGATGAGGCCGCGCTCGGCCGCCTTGTATGGGTTGAGCATGTGGTCTTCGTACTCACGCTCGAAGGACTTGGCGAGCTCGGCGACGTCGAGACCCTTCTCGCGCGCCTGCTTGAGCTCCTTGCGGTAGATGAAGCCCACAGCGCCGGCGGCACCCATGACGGCTATCTGTGCGGTCGGCCATGCCAGGTTGACGTCAGCGCCCAGGCCCTTGGAACCCATGACACAGTACGCGCCACCGTAGGCCTTGCGCATAGTGACGGTGATCTTCGGGACGGTGGCTTCGCCGTAGGCGTAGAGCAGCTTCGCGCCGCGACGCAGGATGCCGTTGTGCTCCTGGTCCGAGCCCGGCAGGAAGCCTGGGACATCGACGAGGAGGACGATCGGGATGTTGAAGCTGTCGCACGTGCGGATGAAGCGTGCGGCCTTCTCCGAGGAGTCGATGTCGAGGCAGCCGGCGTACACCATGGGCTGGTTAGCAACGAAGCCGACGGTCTTGCCCTCGATGCGACCGAAGGCGACCACGACGTTCTCGGCGCGCGCTGCCTGGATTTCCATGTACTCGCCGTCATCTGTGAGCGCCTCGATGACGTCGCGAACGTCGTAGGGCTGGGTGGGGGAGTCCGGGATAATCTCATCGAGAACGAGGTCGTCTGCGGTGATCTCGTCGAGTTCCTCGTAGGACTCGACGGGAGCGAGCTGGCGGTTGTTCGACGGCAGGTAGCTCACGAGATCGTGGACCCAGTCGAGTGCGTCCTCGTCCGAGGATGCCGTGTAGTGCGAGTTGCCGGCCTCCTTCATGTGGACCTTGGCGCCGCCGAGCTCTTCCTGCGTGACCTTCTCGCCAGTGACGGTCGTGATGACGTCCGGGCCGGTGACGAACATCTTGGACTTCTCGTCGACCATGACGACGAAGTCGGTCAGCGCCGGGGAGTAGGCATTGCCGCCAGCGCAAGCGCCCATGATGACCGAGATCTGCGGGACGACGCCGGAGGCCTTGATGTTCTGGTAGAAGGTTGCGGCAATCCAGTCGAGGGACACCGCGCCGTCTTGGATGCGCGCGCCCGCGCCCTCGTACAGGCCGATGAGCGGGCGGCCAGTGGTCACGGCGAGTTCCTGAATCTTCACCATCTTTTCGCCGTAGACCTCGCCGAGCGCGCCGCCGAAGACGGTGCCGTCCTGGCTGAAGATGCACACCTCGCGGCCGTCGATGGTGCCCCAGCCGGTCACGATGCCGTCCGTCACGGGCTTCTTGGCGCCCATGCCGAAGTCCGTCGTGCGGTGCACGGCGAGCATGTCGGTCTCCACGAACGAGCCTTCATCAAGCAGGTAATCGAGGCGTTCGCGTGCAGTCAGGCGGCCAGCTGCGTGGACTTTCTCATGCGCCTTTTCGCCCATGGGTGCCTGGGCGGCCTCGCGGCGACGCTTGAGCTCAGCAATCTTCGCGGCGGTGGTGTCCGCGGCGGTTTCGAGTTCCGTCAAATGTGAGGAAATAGTCATGTTTGGAAATCGTACTGGCACGACCGGCGGTTTTCCACACTGCCGCGCCGGTGATTTGTAGCACGAAACTAGTTTTCGCAGCTCAAACGTGAGGAAATCCTCAAAAATTTTTCTGAAGTGGTCTGGTGGCGTGGCGCGGGGCTGGGGGGGGTGGGCCCGCTGGGCTATATAAAAAGCGACCCCGCGGGCCTTGGAAAGGTCGTGCGGGGTCGCTGAGGGGCGGGAGTTTATGCAGCCCACCCGAAGCTGGACAGAAAGCCTTCGGTCGCTGCGAGCTCCGCGGTGCGGGGAGCTCGGCCAGTGGCGGACTCGAATGTGGAAATAATCTCAGCCGAGGTGGCCGGGACTAGGTCGTGCTCGAGCAGGTGCTCGGCGACGCGGGCGGCGGTGGGGGTCTCCTGAATGAGATCGAGGCCGGTGGCCGTGGAGCCGCCGAAGGCTGAGGACAGCGTGTCCAGCAGGGTAGTGATCGTATTCATTGTCGAACCTCCTTTGTCGATCATCGGGGATGTGTGCATCCCTCTCTAGAGGAAGAACGTCCGAGCGGTATCGATCGGACGACACTTCGTTGGTAAGTACCCACTATACATGTTGACCTATGTTTGGGCAAAGTTCTTGTTAAGGCTATGTTTACCTGCTGTTCACCTAGTGGGGAATGTGCGGGTGAGGTGGTGAAAAACGGCGACACGCCGCATGCACATAAATATGCACGCGGCGTGTCGTTGAAGGGGCTAGTGAGAGCCTCCGAGGTTTCCGAAGAGCTCCCAGCCGAAGTAGTGCTCCAGTGTGCCCTTGGAGATCCACAGGATGGCCACGACGATGACGGCGGCGAGGAACGCGTAGACGGTCCAGCCGAGTACCTTCATCTGCGTGGAGGCCTCGGTGTCGCCGACGATGACACCCTGGTCGTTGCGGATAGGGTCGCCGGTCATGCAGCGCATGCCCAGGGCGAAGAGGAGGGGAATGCCGGCGCCGAAGATGAGCGCGAGCCCGGCGACGCGGAAGATGGCGATGGCGATAGATGCGGCAGTCATGAGCGAGTTACCTTCTTAACAGTGCTTACAGGTTCTTGGCCTGCGGAGCGGGGGAAGCCGGGTCGTTGATGGTGGAGGCTGCGGCTGCGGTAGCGACAGCGCCTTCGTTGGCGACGGCCGCGGGGGTCTTGGGCTCCAGGGAGGAGTCGACGGACTCGGCGTCCGCGTCCCACTCGTCGTTGACGTTGGATGCGTCGACCGGGTTCATGCGGGCGCGGATGACCATGATGACCGCCATGGCGATGAGAATGATGAAGTCGACGATGACGCCCACGGTGGTGGTCGTAGCCGCGGAGACGCCCGTTGCGACCCACCAAGAAGCGAAGCCGACGGCGGCGGCGCACGGGATGGTAATCAGCCAGGCGGATACCATGCGCATGGCCACGCCCCAGCGGACCTCGGCGCCCTTCTTGCCGATGCCGGTACCCATGATGGAACCGGTGGACACGTGCGTCGTGGACAGCGCCATACCGCCAGCGGCGGAGGTGAGGATGATGGCGGCGGAGGTGGCCTCGGCGGCCATGCCCTGCGGGGACTCAATCTCAACGAGGCCCTTGCCCAGGGTGCGGATAACGCGCCAGCCGCCGGAGAGGGTGCCGGCCGCGATGGTGACGGCACAGGCAACGATGACCCAGGTCGGGATGCGCTGGTCGGAGACGGCTTCGCCAGCAGCGACGAGGGCGAGGAAGATAACGCCCATGGTCTTCTGCGCGTCACCGGCACCGTGTGCGAGGGAGACTAGGCATGCGGTGACAATCTGGCCGTGACGGAAGTGCTCGTTCTTCGTCTTGTCCGGGATGGTGTTGGTGACCCAGTAGACGAGGGCCGTTGCGGTGGCGGACACGAGGGCTGCGATCACCGGCGAGGCGAGGGCCGGCACGATGATCTTGCCCATGATGGACGACCATGCGACGCCGCCGGTGCCCATGGCGGCGAAGGCCGCGCCGATGAGGCCGCCGAACAGAGCGTGGGAGGAGGAGGACGGCAGGCCGAGGAGCCAGGTGAACAGGTTCCAGAAGATGCCGCCGATGAGGCCGGTGAAGACGACGATGAGAAGGTTCTCGCCGTCCGTGGCGCTCGAGAGGTTGTAGGAGTCAAGGTTGACGATGCCCTTGGCGACGGTTGCCGCGACATTGACGGACAGGAATGCGCCCACGAGGTTGAGGGCGGCGGAGATGGCAACTGCCGTGAACGGCTTGAGGGCGCCGGTGGCAATCGAGGTTGCCATAGCGTTGGCCGTATCGTGGAAACCGTTGGTGAAGTCAAAAGCCAACGCGGTGATGACCACGATGGCGAGAATAAGCAGGGTCGCTGTCACGGCGGAGATTTCTTTCTTGTACGACGGGATGGCTCTGTTGCGGCTTCCCGGTTCGACGCAGGTGCGAAGCGCAGGAAATGCGCGACGAGTATGTACAGTTTGAAGCTTAGACCGCTGGCCTGTCTGCAGTTAAAAATTGGTTTGACCTGCAGTATTAGTTCTAATGTGTGCTCATTTGACCCTAGGGGAACAGGTGTTAAATCGCAGCACAACTGGAGTTAACCTCTAGTTCATTTAAGCCTGAGGGGAGCGTCACATAGTTTCGTCTTGGTGATAAAGTAGACTCGTTTTTCACCGCTCACAAGCCCGAAAACGGCCGTTCGAGGCGTTCTACGTGACCGTGAGCCACGGTGATAGTCCCCGAAAACGCGCAGACATGGCATCACATATTCATGCCGGCATGGCGCGCGAGCAGTCGCGAAGAATAGCCGACGGATGAGGGGCGCGCCAATCGAGGACGAGGATGTGACGGCTGGGCGCCTATACGGCTCCGTCCCCAATTTCTTCGATCGGCACCCACGCGTAGCCATATGGGCCCAATTCCACCGGGCCCAAGTCGACGTCCGCGTCGGTGAAGTTGTGGAGACAGAGCAGATCGCCGCGCTGGAAGCCGAACACGCCTTCGACGCCAGTCTCGACCGCTTCATAGGGCGCCGTGCCGAGTTCGGGGTGCGCCTTGCGCTGGGCGATGAGCCCTCGGACGGTCATGAGCAAGGAGGCATCGTCAAGCTGCTGCTCCGCGACGGAAGTGCCCTCGCCGCCAACGATGGGCCACCGGGTCTCGCCGGTAGAAAAGCCGGCGCCGGGGCCTGGTTCCCACTGCATGGGCGTGCGGACGGCATAGCGATCCGGAAGGGAGACGTCATCTCCCATGCCAATCTCGTCCCCGTAGTAGATAAAGGGCGCGCCCGGCAGTGTCATAAGCAGGGAGAAGAGGAGCTCGATCTTGCGGCGATCGCCTTCCATGAGCGGGGCGAGACGGCGTGCGATGCCCACGTTCGCCTTGGCGCGCGGGTCCTTGGCATAGGCGTCGTACATCCGGGTGCGCGCCGCAGGGCTTGCCATCTCGAGGGTGAGCTCGTCGTGATTGCGCAGGAACGTGCCCCACTGGCAGTCAGCCGGCAGGGGCGGTAGTTCGTCGAGGATGTCGTAGAGGGGCTCGGCGCTGCCGGTGGCGACGGCCTCGAAAATCTTCGGCATCACCGGGAAATTGAAGACCATGTGGACGCGGTTGCCGCTGCCGAAGTACTCCATGGTTTCGCGCGGCGGCTGGTTGGCCTCGGCGATCATCATCGCTTCCGGGTACTCCGCATTGACCATCGCGCGCAGCCGCTCGAGGAATGCGAAAGTCTCGGGCAGGGATTCGCCGCCTTGGCCGTCGCGCTCGAAGAGATAGGGGATGGCGTCGAGGCGGAAACCATCGAGCCCCTTGTCCATCCAAAATCGCACGATATCGAAGATTTCGGTCTGCACCGCCGGGCAGTCGTAATTGAGATCCGGCTGGTGCGTGTAGAAGCGGTGGAAGTAGTACTGCCCGCGCTCCTCGTCCCACGCCCAGTTAGAGATTTCGTAGTCGGTGAAGATAATGCGGATCTCGGGGTAGCGCGTGGGGTCGTCGCCCCACACGTAGTAGTCCCCGTAGGGGCCGGCGGGATCGCGGCGGGACTCCTGGAACCAGTAATGCTGGTCAGAGGTGTGGTTGAGTGCCAAGTCCGTGATGACGCGGATGCCGCGCGCGTGCGCCTGCTCCAGGAGCTCCTCGAAATCGGACATCGTGCCGTAGCGCGGGTTAATGGAGCGGTAGTCCGCGATGTCGTAACCATCGTCGCGCATGGGCGAGTCGAACATGGGCGGCAGCCAGAGGCAATCCACGCCCAGCCATTCCAGGTAGTCGAGCTTGTCCGTCACTCCGCGCAGGTCGCCCATGCCGTCGCCATTCGAGTCATTGAAGGCGTGGAGGAGGGCTTGGTAGAAAATGGCGTTGTGGAACCAGCTCATTGAAGATCCTTTCGCTTGGCCCGCCACAGTGCCCACTCGAGCGCCACGAGGACTCCGGCTAAGAGGCCGGGCCACAGAGCGGGGGAGGGTTGGAAGAGATTGAGGATGGCCTGCAGGAGGGCCAGGGCAGCGAAGAAGCCGACGAAGCCCAAGGCCGAGTCCCACAGAAGCGCGCGGCGCATTAGCGCACCGTCACGCTAAATGTCGTGCCGTCAGAGAGCTGTACCTCGGTGGTGCCTGCAGTGAGCCCGCCGACGCCGGCGTTGAACTGGGTGCCGTCTTGCTCGTAGGCCGGACTGAAGACGGCAACGGCAGGATCAGCGACCGTCGCGTCGAGCCCCTCTGCGCCCGTAATGACGAGGTATTCCCCGGAGGCCAGCTCGATGTCCTTGCCCCTTAGCTCCGCGGGGCTGAGGATTTGCGGGGTCGGGGCGCCCTCGGCGGTGGGCTCTGCGCCCTGCGGATTCGTCAGCGGTGCCGCGGGGGCTGGGCTTTCCGATGCCCCCTCATTCCCACCGTCAGCCGGGGCCGAGGCCTCGGCGGGGACTGATGCCGCAGCGGGGGCATCGGTAGGTAAGGCCATACTCGTTGGGGACGCGGCGCTGCTGTGCACGCTCGGCGCGGGGGAGGCGGGCGCCGACGTCTCCGCGGATTCCTCGCCGCTGCTGCACGCAGTCACGGCGAGCGCAGCGGCGACGAAGGTGCCGACGGCAAGCGCTGTGTGACTCGTTCTCATCTAGGCTTTCACTCCTCCGGCGGTAAGCCCCGCCACGATACGGTGCTGGAAAACTAACACCATAATAATGAGTGGCACCGTCACGAGGGCGCCCGCGGCCATCGTCGCCGCGTAAGGGTACTCGAAAGCAGAGGGGCCGCTGAAGCGCGCGATGGCGACCGTCACCGGCTCGGTGGCGGTGGAGGACAGTTGCTTGGCGAGCATGAACTCGTTCCACGTCGTGATAAACGCGATAATCGCGGTGGTAAAGAGTGCCGGTGCGGCGAGCGGCAAAAGGACGAGGCGGAAGGCCTGGCCCTTTGTCGCGCCGTCGACGCGGGCGGCCTCCTCGAGCTCCCACGGCAGCTGCCGGAAGAAGCTGAGCAGCGTGTAGACCGTGAGCGGCAAGGCAAAGGAGATGTTCGGGATGATCATCGCCTGGTAGGTGCCGATCCACGTGAGATCGCCGAACAGCTGGAAGAGCGGCGTGACAAGCGCGATGCCTGGGAACATGGAGGCCGCGAGGATGATGCCTGTGACAAAGCCCTTTCCGGGGAAGTCGAGACGCGCGAGCGCGTACGCAGTAAACACGCCCACGGCGACGGCGACGGCGGTCGTCGCGAGCGAAATAAGCAGGGAGTTGCCGATGGCGCCGAGGAAGTCGTTGCCCTTGTCCGTGGCGAGCGCGTCCTTGAAGTTGTCGAGCGTGACGTGCGTGGGCCACGGAGTTGTATCGAACGTGTGGGCGCTGTCGCGCAAGGCCGTGACGACCATCCAGTAGAAGGGCGCAAGACCCCAGAACATGATGAAGAGGATGCCGGCGTAGTGGCCGACGGTGCTCCACAGTTTGTTGCCGGTCATGCTGCTACCTCCTGGTTGTCCTGAGCTTTCTTCGCCGCTTTTTCTTGGCGGCGTTGCGCACGCTTCTCCGCCGTGCCGCCCACGTCAGCGCCGAGGAAGCGGATGAGGATGAAGGCGACGGCGAAGATGAGCAGGAAGATGAGCGTGGACAGTGCCGAGGCCGAATTGAAGTTGCCCTGGCGCATATCCTCGACCACGAGCTGCGACACCGTTGCGGTGGGCGAGTTCGAGGAGCTGGAAATCATGATGACGGGCAGGTCGTACATGCGCAGTGCGTCGAGGGTGCGGAAGAGGATGGCGACCATGAGGGCCGGTTTCACCAGCGGTAGTGTGATCTTGGTGAAGCGCTGCCACGCGGTGGCGCCGTCGACGCGGGCCGCCTCGTAGACGTCCCTGGGGATCATCTGCAGGCCGGCGAGGATGAGCAGCGCCATAAACGGCGCAGTCTTCCACACGTCCGCGATGATGACGGCCAAACGCGCATAGAACGGGTCCGTCGTCCACGCGACGTGCGTGCCCAGCAGGGAGTTGACGATGCCCTGCGGGGCGAACATGAACTGCCACAGCTTCGCCGTCACGGCCGTAGGAATGGCCCACGGCACGAGCACGGCCGCACGTACAAGGCCGCGGCCCTTGTACTCGCCGTTCATGATGAGTGCCATGATCATGCCGAGGATGGTCTCGAGCAGCACCGTGACGACGGCGAAGAAGATCGTGATGCGCACGGCAGGCCAGAAGTCCGTGGCGATAACCCCCGGCGGGCAGGCGCTCACCACTCCCGTGCCGGACATGCATCGGTTGTTGACCCAGTAGAGGTAGTTCTCGAGACCTGCAAACTGTCCTTCGACGAAGACGCCGGTGGAGGGGTCGAGGCGCCGGTTGCCCTGGAAGGAGAGCATGATGGCGCGCACGATGGGGTAGCCGATGACGATAGCCAGCACGATGAGCGCCGGCGCAATGAGCCCGGCGGCCTGGCCGTAGGTCTTGCGTTTTAAGGCTTGGGGCGTGGAAATTGCCACAGCGGTGGGCCTTTCTAGCTTGAGTGATGATGACGCGCTCCGTACGCCGGGGCGATGCGGCATCCTTGTGACGGACATCCTATCGCGTGAAAGTGTGACTTCAGCGAATTGCGGACCGTAGGGACGAGGAAAGCGTTTGAGAAAACGCGAAGGCCGCCCCACGACGGGGGCGGCGAGGCGTCTGTGAGGACGGTGAATTAGCCCTGCTGTGCCTGCTCGATGGCAGCCTTCATGTCGGCGGTGGCGTCGTCGACGGAGGTACCGGAGGTCAGGGCTGCGTAGGCGTTATCCTGCACGGCCTTAGAGATGGCGGTGTAGAACGGGGAGACCGGACGCGGTGCAGCGTTCTCCAGGGACTCCTTGAGTGCCGGCAGGTACGGGAACTGCTTGATCAGTTCCGCATCGTCGTAGATGGACGAGAGGGCCGGCGGGAAGGAAGCCTCAGCGAAGGACTTCTGGTTGTCCTCGTTGACGATGAACTTCATGAAGTCCAGTGCAGTCTGCTTGTGCTCGGAGTTGATGTTGATGCCGTTGTTGTAGCCACCCAACGTGGACACGCCCACGCCGTCCTTGCCCACGAGCGGGGAGACCTCAACCTTGACGCCAGCGTCGACGGCGTTGGTGTACATGTACGGCCAGTTGATGGCGAAGGCGGTCTTACCCTCGGTGAATGCGAGGTTGGTCTCTTCCTCCGTGGCGGCGGTGGAGTCCTTAGAGATGACGCCATCCTTGTAGGCGTCGACCATGGCCTGGAGACCCTCCTTGGACTCGGTGGAGTCCACGTTGACGGAGCCGTCGTCCTTGAGGACGCTGCCGCCCCAGCCTTCCATGAAGCCGGCGGTATTGACGGTGAGGCCCTCGTACTGCTTGAGCTGCGTGGTCAGGCAGTTGGTGCCTTCCTTGAGCGCCTCACACGCAGACTTGAAGTCATCGAACTTGTTGACCTCGGTCGGGGCGAGCTCCGCGTTGCGGAAGAGCAGCTGGCCGTTGGTGTTCTGCGGCAGTGCGTAGAGCATGTCGTTGTACGTCGCGGATTCGACGGTGGCCGGCAGCAGGTCTGCGGTGTCGACCTCGAGGTCGCCGGTGAGCGGTGCCAGCCACTGGTTAGCGGCAAAGTCTGCAGTCCACACGACGTCGAGTGCCATGACGTCATAATCGGAGTTGCCAGCCTGCAAGGACTGAACGAGGGTCTCGCGCTGTGCGTCGGCCTCACCAGCAAGCTCGGCGAGGGTGACCTTCTCGTCCGGGTGCTCCTTGTTCCACGCTTCGATGATGGGTTGGATCTTGTCAGTATCGTTCTTGCCCATCGCGAAGGTGATGGGGCCGCGGCCGCCTTCGCCCGTGCCCTCTTGTGCTGCTTGGGAGCTGTCATCGGACGAGTTCGAGCAGCCCGTGAGTACCAGAGCGAGTGCCGCAGTGGTCGCGAGGATAGTCTTCTTCATGGAGTTTTCACCTTTCAGAAACAACAGTTGTCTCAAAGGTAAAACACCCACAGCGCCCATGGCCGCTTTTTGTGGTTTTCCACGCTCAATGGGGGTAACGCGCATACCCCTCCTGCGCGAGAGTGGGGAGCGCCTGAACTGGCTGCGTAGGGCGGCGGGTCGACACTCGAAGTAAGGCCGTCGCGACCAGCGCATGCGACCAGAGATTCGCCCCAGCGATTCGCCGGTGGCTCGTTCTGTCCGCATGGACCGACGCGGGTAACGTGAAGTGCTATGAGCACTTATGACATGGAGCGCATTCGCACCGCACTCGCTGAAGACTATGCCGTTATCGACTACGTCGAGGAAACCGGTTCGACGAATACCGATCTGATGCAGGCCATCGACGTCACTGATGGCACTGTTCTCCTCACCGATCTGCAGACCGCCGGCAAGGGCCGCCTGGGGCGCGTGTGGACCGCGCCGAAGGGCTCGCAGGTAACCTTCTCTGTTCTCCTGCTCCCTGAGTCCCTCGATCATCTGGGCACCTTGCCTCTCGCCGCCGGTTTGGCCGTCACCGACGCGATCCCCGGCACGGTCCTCAAGTGGCCCAACGACGTGTTACTCGACGGCAAGAAGCTCTGCGGCATCCTCGCCGAAGCCGGTCCCGTGGGCAAGGCCTTCAAGTCGGGCACATTCAAGTCCGGCGAAATGAACAAAGCAGAAATTAATAAGGCCGAGGTCAATAAGGCAGAAATTAATAAGGCCGAAATCGCCCCGAAGACGGAAGCCTCCAAGCTCGAGGTGTCCAAGGTCGAGGTCGCGCCGAAGACTGAAGTCAATAAGGCAGAGATCAACAAGACTGAGGTAAATAAAGCCGAAATCAACAAGGCTGAGGTCAATAAGGCCGAAATCAATAAGGCTGAGGTGGCGCCGAAGACGCAGGGCGGCAAGGCGCCGTCCGCACGCGTCGTGCTCGGCATGGGCATTAACGTCTCCATCGCGGAAGAGGAACTGCCGGTTCCCACGGCTACCTCGCTTGTGCTCGCGGGCCGCGAGGATGACCGCACCGGGGTGGCCATCGCAATCCTCAAGGCGCTGCGCCACCGTATCGAGCAGTGGGAGAACCAGGATCCGCAGCTCATGGATGACTACCGCAAGGTCTGCTCGTCGATTGGACTCAATGTGCGCCTTGAAGCCCCGACCGGGGATGTCACCGGCATCGTGGAAGGTGTTGCGGAGGACGGCCGTATCAACGTCGGCGGCGAATACTACTCGGCCGGTGACGTCATTCACCTGCGCCCGACCGACTAATTTCGAGTCTGCGTCTTCTACGAGGGGATAGGATAAGAGAGTCTTTCTCTTCCTATCCCCTCATTTGCGCGCACTGCGCGGAAAGGTGCCTCGACGTGGCTCGACGTTCTCTTTTATCCTTCCGTCGTTCTTCGCGCATGCTGTCGGCTGCAGCGCTGATAGCCGTAGCTTTCACCGTCGGGGCGTGCAGCGAGGGCGGTTCCTCCGAGCCGCGCACGAGCACCATCACGGTGCGGCCGTCGGAACAGCCCGGCGAGGGCGCTCCTTCGGCGTCCGCCGCCGACCCCAGCGAGGGCGTGGCACAGGACGCGCAGCCCGCGCCGTCCGGTGACGATTCTCTCGCAGAGGCGTACGGGCGCATCCTTGATAATCCACGCTCGGTGAATTTCAACTACGACTACAGCCTGCGGACTTCACGAGCGAGCGGAAGCTACCAGTATGCGCTCGCTGACATCACGGGGGACAACTCGCCGGAGCTGCTCCTGTGCGATTGCAACTACGACGTCAGCCCCGTCGTTGCCATCAACGGTGCGGCCAATCCGGCGAATCCGGTGGTCTCCGAAGACGTCCTCATCAGGGGTGCTGCCGGCGCGGGCGGTGGACGCTATGGCCTCTCGGTAGGCAACGGTGGGATGTATCAAATCGAATGGCACTCGCTGCGTCCGGAATCCTATGCGACTAAGTTCGGCATGCAGGATTCCCATCTTGTGAAAACTGCTGAGAAGGTCGAGATCCAGAATCCGAGCGAGTTGGGGGTCACGGCCGTGAATTTCGTCGACGTATCGGACCGTTCGGTACTGAGCAACGCGGGTCTTGGGACGGCATCGGCAGGCCCGGCCCAGGCAGCAGCGAATACTGCTACTGCGCAGGAAAGCCAGCCCCAAGGTGAGAACGTGCTCAGCGGCACCATTAAGCAGATGACGGCGCGGGAAGTCATGAAGGGGCAGCCGACGCCGAATGGTGAGTCCCCGGACTTGACGCTCTGGGTGTTGGTTCTCGATAGCCCGCAGTCGTTGACGGGCAGGTCGACCGGTTACCGAGGAGCGTTAAGGACACGCCCTAACCAAGAGATGGTGAGCTTAGACGACCGCGGCGAGTGGTCTGGATATAAGGATCAACACGTGAACCTCACATACGACCCCACGCAGTCGTGGTGGCCCAGCGACACCAGCCTGCCGCTGGGCAAGCTGCGTGCCTACCCCGTCGATGTGTCGGTGGGGTAGCACCCCTGAAACGCAGCAACGCAGCATCCCCGCCACACTCACGATGGAGCGGTGCGGGGATGAATTCGTGAGGGGACGTTAAGCCTGCGATGACAGGCCATTGCTCGAGGCGGTGCTGTTATCGGGTCGCCGACCTATGCCGCCAGCGGGGCCACCGCCCATGCCACCCTCAGCGGCTTCGCCCGCAGTCACTGCGGTGTCGGTGCCGTTGACGGTGACGGTACCCACGGCGGCATCGGAAAGCACGAGCACGACCTGCGCGTCCTCCGCGGCGTTGACGGTGATATCGCCTGCGTCGCCGGTAATCCGGTAGACGCCGGCCTCGGTGATATCGGAGCCGGTGAGGTCCTGAACGTCATCTATGGATCACTCGTCGTCCTTGGTCACCGTGTGATCGGAGTTCTCATCGGCTGCCTCGGAAGCTGACGGTGGGCGGGCGGTGTCGTAGGAGACGGACTTGGCGGTGGGAGTGTTCTCGGCGGCCTGCGGGGAGCACGCGGCGAGCATAATCGTTGCGGTTGCGGTCGCTATGGAGGCGAGGAGGGGCTTCTTCATGACAGGGTGTCCTTAAAGTAGTTGTTGATGACGCGGTTCCATTTATTCGAGGGCAGTTCCGGGTGCATGGTGGCCATGCCCGTGCCGAACTTGGAGACGCGGGTAGGGCGGTGGCCAAGGCCCCACAGGATTTTGTCGAGCGGGGAGGGGCGGGCGCTGGACTTTGTTTCAATGAAGACGACGTCGCAGTTCTCTAGGCGCTGGTTGGAGCGCTCTGAGCGCCACGTCAGTGCCGTGTCGATGGTGGCGCGGCCGACACCGCTGGGCCGAAGCGTTGCGCGCAGATAGGTGTTGTGGACGCTGGGGCTGAGCTGGCCCACGAGCTGGGGGTTGAGCTCCGCATCAAGGAAATCCAGCGCCTCGGGGGCGAGCCTGCCGCTGTGGGCGTACGCGGGCGCGATGGGCACGCGGTGCTTGACCGTGACCCCGCGCGGGCCGCGGGTCTTTACCTCGCAGAAGCCCAGGTTGGAGTCGACGTAGGTGCGCTGGCGAACCTTAAACCGGCGGCGGCGCGTCTGCGCAGTCATGCGGTAGGAAAGCAAGTCCGGGGTGTCGAAGTAGGTGGTGGCGTAGCGCTGCTGGCGCTTGCCATTGATCTCCAGCACGCGGGTATCGGCGGGGACCTCGTCGAGGAATGCGCGCAGCTCGTCGGTGTGGATGAGGTACTTGCGGTCGACGCGGGTCATCATGCGGGCCTCGGCGTTCATTTCGTCGAGGGTTATGGAGTCGAATCTACTGAACATGAGCCAACTCCGAGTGTGCGGATTCGGCGTGCTTCGCCGTGGAGTCCTTGCGGCGTTCGAGCGGGCTGCGGCGGCCTCGGACCTGGACCCAGGTCGTGTCGTTGACGATGTCGACGCGGTGGGTGGTCACGCCGAGGATTTGGGCATCGAGCATGTCTTCCAGCTCATCCTTGAGCTCATCCTGGTCGGTGATCGCGCGGTCGAGGGTCATCTCCCGAACGAAGTAGCCACCGAAGAGCAGCTGGGAATCGACGATGACGAGGGCGAGGACGATGAGGATGATGGCGCCGATGGCGATGGGGTTGACCTCATCCGACAAGCCGGCGATAAGCCCTGTGGCGAGCGCGGCAAAGAAATACGCGACCTCGGTTTGGGAAATCTCGGAGGAGCGCAGTCGGATGATGGACAGGACGCCGAAGAGACCCAGGCCCACGCCGGCGGAGACTTCCATGTCGGCGAGCATGAGGGAGACGCCCAACACGCCGATGTTGACGCCGATGAAAGCGACAACCAGATCGGCGCGCTGGTGGCGGGGCAGGTAAACGGCAAAGACGAGGAGGACGATGGCGATGATGTCGACGCCCATCATGATTGCGATATCGGTGCTCATTGGAAGCAGACCTTTCTAACTCGGTGTCGCTCTTTACTCTGCGGCGCTGAGATGTGAGAACACTTTTGTTTCCTTCCACCTGCCTGTGGAATTACCGCAGAGTTTTCTAGGACGTTCGTTGAATGCTTCCTGTGAGCGTTGCAGGGTGCGGCTGTTGGGGCGAGGGACGTCTAGGATGAGGAGTCATGAATCTTATGAAGATGCGCCCGGGCGAGTATCCCGTCGTCGACGTGACGACGCCGTATCGCTCGCTCATCTTCCCTGTCCTCGAGCTCATCCTCATCACGGGTCTCGCCTGGATCGGCATTGGCTACCTGGACGCACATGGCTTTGAAGCAACGGTGCGCAACGCCGTGGTGGTGCTCTGGGGCATCCTCGTGCTGTGGCGCTTTGTTCTGCCGGTCTATCGCGCACGCCGCCGTCGGTTCATCCTTACGACGACGCGCATTATCGCGCGGACAGGCAAGAAGATTGACTCCATTCCGCTTTCCGATGTCGTGGGCGTGCGCCGCCGCCGCGGCGGGATTTCGCTTGCTATTCGCGGCTACGATCGGGCACTTTATTTCCCGGATCTGCCGCGCACGAAGCGTATCGAGCGCGCCGTAGCCTCCGAACTGGAGCAGTACAGCTCGCCGCTGTGGCGCTAGCCATAAAGGCCGCGAGGGCGGCTAGTAGGATGTAGGGCGTGATTAAGACAGTAAGTGTTATCGGAGACGGCCAGCTCGCGCGCATGATGCAACCGGCGGCCGTTGAATTAGGGATCAAAATCCAACTCCTCGCCGGTGCCCCAGACTCCTCGGCGGCGCAGGTCATTCCTGCCGTGACGGTGGGGGACTATCACTCCACCGCGAACTGTCTCGCCGTCGCCGAGGGCTCGGACGCCGTCACCTTCGACCACGAGCACGTGCCTTCCGATGCCCTCGCGGCCATGCTCGACGCCGGCTACAGCGTCCAGCCCGCCCCGAGCGCCCTCATTAACGCCCAGGACAAGCTGGTGCAACGCCGCCGCATGCGCGAGCTCGGCGCACCAGTGCCGCCCTTCGCCGACATCTCTTCGGCGGAGGATGCCCAAAACTTCTGGAACGAGGTCGACGGTAACGTCTGTCTCAAGGCCTGCCGCGGCGGCTATGACGGTCACGGCGTGTGGTTCCCCAAGGACCTGACTGAGCTCGAGTCCCTCGTCGCTGAGTTGCTCGAGGCTGGCACCCCGCTCATGGCGGAGAAGAAGGTGGCGCTTACCCGCGAGCTGTCTATCCTCGTCGCTCGCAATCCCTCTGGTGAGGTCAAGGTCTGGCCGATCACCATGTCCGTGCAGGAAAACGGCGTCTGCGCCGAAGCCATCGCGCCCGCTCCGGATCTCGCTCCCGAGCTCGCACAGCGTGCCACGGATCTTGGCGTGCAGATCGCCACCGAGCTCGGCGTGACGGGCGTGCTCGCTGTCGAGCTCTTCGCCTACACCAACGACGAGGGCGTAGAGGATATCGCCGTCAACGAGCTGGCCATGCGCCCCCACAACACCGGCCACTGGACCCAGGCAGGCTCCATTACCAGCCAGTTTGAGCAGCACCTGCGCGCCGTCCTCGACCTCCCGCTGGGCGATCCGTCTGCCTCCGCGCCCATTACCGTCATGGCTAACGTGCTGGGCGCCGACGAGGATCCGGCTATGCCCATGGCTGACCGTGTCGTCGAGGTCGCTCGCCGTTTCCCTAACGCCAAGATCCACCTCTACGGCAAGGGCCACCGTCCGGGCCGCAAGATTGGCCACGTCAATCTCACCGGCAATGCCGCCGATGCCGCCACCGTCGCCGCCACCCGCCGCGACGCCAAGCTCGCCGCGTACTTTCTGGTCCACGCCGAATGGGCCGACCAGGCTTAACCCCCACTACTTTCGAGGAGAAGAATATGAATGCACAGGTCGGCCTCATTATGGGCTCCGATTCCGATTGGCCCACCGTCGAACCCGCCGCCCAGGTCCTCGCGGACTTCGGCATCCCCTTCGAGGTAGGCGTGGTCTCCGCGCACCGTACCCCGGAGAAGATGCTGTCCTACGCCAAATCCGCTCACACGCGCGGCCTTAAGGCGATCATCGCGTGCGCCGGTGGTGCAGCCCACTTGCCGGGCATGGTCGCGGCCGCCACGCCGCTGCCTGTCATCGGTATTCCGCGTGCGCTTAAGGACTTGGACGGACTTGATTCCCTTCTCTCCATCGTCCAGATGCCCGGAGGCGTACCCGTCGCGACCGTCTCCATCGGCGGCGCCAAGAATGCCGGCTTGCTCGCCGTGCGTATCCTGTCCGCTGGCAACGCGGAGCTTCTGCAAAAGATGGTCGACTACCAGGCGAATATGGCTGCCGAGGTCGAGCAGAAAGACGCGAACCTCCGCGCCAAGTTAATGGGTGAGTAGCGCTTTCTTCGCGCGCATGCGCCGTACACACCGCCGGACTCACTGGCATGTGTCCATTCTTTGCCTGGTGGCGCAACGATTATGCTTATCCCCGTGGATCCTATCGTTGTTCTCGGCTCGCGCGTCAAGCGCGGGCGTCCAGGAATATTGCTCGAGGAGCGTTTGCGCGCGGCGATGGCTGCAGCGGTACCTGGGCAGACTTTCATCGTCAGCGGTAAGGGCGAGGCGCCCGCCATGCGTCGCTACCTCGAGGAGCACGGGTTTGATGGGGTGATCGAAGATAACGAGGCGACATCGACGAATGAGAATCTTGAAAATGCGTGGCGACTTGCCGGTGGGGCTGGCCGTCTCATCGTTGTAACTAACAATTTTCATGTTCTGAGGACGCGGTTGTGGGCCTGGCATTTGGGTGTTCCGGCCCGGGTCATTTCAGCTCCCACACCCTTTGATCAGCGCTTGGTTAACTATGCGCGGGAAATTGTCGCGACCCCGCATTCGGCCGGGCGGATCCTCTTTCGGAAAATAGTGCACTCCCTGTCGAGGGCGTAAATTGTGCGAAGTTACATTTTGCACTAATCGGTGTTGCACGCTACGCCCAGCGTAGTCGTCATACCACTGCCACCCATGCATGGTCCTGTTATGTGTTGACACCTTCCTAGGAGCATGCCTTGAACACTCCGGTATGGCCGCACAGTTCTTTGCGCCCGAGGCGGCCTTGCCAGGGGCATGCGCGGCCGTCATGCACAACATAACGGCGCTATCTATGCCTTCCTTGTTCGTCGTCTCGATGGGCGACGCGTGCAGGCATCGGTGCCCGCGCGGGAGCGCGGAGCGCAGCCGGTATAAAATTCCTCTGAGTGCATATCAATTCCACGGGGTGAGACTGTGGGGCGCACGTTTTCACCCCCGCATTCCGCCCCCATTTCTGTCAACCTATTGAACATGCACCTAAAAGCCCTGTTCGCGCCGATTGTTTAAGTAACTTTTTTATAACGGCGCCGCGAAGTCCTTTCGTATTACGTCAAAATGGTGCATATTTTAACTCACCCCACCATTTAATGAACCTTCGTGCAAGGGTTCATTCCATTTACTTGGCGGTGTATTGGGGCCCGCCAGGACATGCCGCCGCTCGGTTCCGTCGATGGGGAGCGCAACCTCTATCGAACGTCGAAAGCTGAGCGGCGGTGCCTTTCTTGGGGGCTGTCCTATGTCTGGGGAATTAAAGGCACCGAATCGAGACGCAGCGCCGGCATGATCTGATCGAGCGGCATGACGGCCAGATTCAGTGTCCCCTCGTAGCGGCCTTCCATCATGCCCACGGGGTGGATCACGCCGTCCTTGAGGGCGAAAACGGGGGCCAGAATCACCATGGTTACTTGTCGCTGCGAAGACGAGTCGCCCGGAACTGGTGTGGTACTGGTAGGTGCCGCGCTGAGGTATTTCCGCTGGTTGCGCTCGTTGTGGTGGGCAAATTCAACTAATAGCCAGAGAAATGCAGGGCTCGTTGTAACGCTGTGCGCCCAAACAACCACAAGGAGGGTGAAAGGCTTCCGGCAGGAAAGAATGCCAGTACGAAGCACCACCACGAGAAGAAGGAGTCCTCTCATGAAAAAGGGAATCATCGCCATCACCACCGCCACCGTCGCCGTCCTTACCGCGGGTGGGGCAGCGATTGCCACGGGCGCGAGCGATACCCCCGCCATGACTGCTGGCACGGAGGACATTCTCAAGCCTGGCATGGAGATGACGTTCACCGCGACGTGCCCCGACAACAGCACACGCGCGGACCTCACCACGAGCTTCGGTGCCCACGCCGTCCTGCGGCCGGCGGCAGATGCTGGCTACCTCATGGGCGAGATCACCGCGCCGGAGCAGATTGGCCCCGGCCCGGCTGACGGCTACCACACGTACACTGTTACCTGCGAGAACGGAGCGACGACCACCGCGCGCTTCGCCGACGCCGGCAACGGCACGGCCCAGACAGCTCGCAGCTAAACCGCACAGGCGGCCGACAGCTCACGCCGCGCCACCACCATAGGTACACCCCAAGAAAGCAGTCAGTGTCCGTCACCTATCTCCCCGCCGCGCGCCGGAAAGCCTTTAGCGAGGCTTTCCGGGCGCATTACCCTGCCGTGCGCGCGTTCTTTGCGCGCCGCGCGCCCGCCGAGCACGTCGAGGAATTCACCGCTGACGTCTTCGAGCGCGCCTGGGGCAACTTCGACCAGATTGAAGGCGACGTCCTCCCGTGGCTCTACGGCGTCGCCCGCAACGTCTTGCGCGAACACTATCGCACGCAGGAGCGCCGTCCGCGGCTCGTGGATCTCGAGCAGCCGGAGGCGGATCCCCTGGCCGAGGATTTTGCGAGCCACAGCGATCTGAACCTCGATATCAACCGTGCACTGCTCACTCTCAGTCCCGCTGAGCGTGAGATTCTCACCCTCCACGCGTGGGAGGGCCTCACGCCGGCCGAGCTCGCTGAGGTCCTAGGTCTCACTCCCACGAACGCCCGCGTGCGTCTTCACCGCGCGCGCACCAGCCTCGCCCGCGCCCTTGACAGCGCCGGCTCCCACTAAGGACAACCGTCATGAACGATCCTCTCGCCCAACTTGCTGCGGCTAACCCCGTCCCCGACGAGTCACTCACCCCCGAACAGCAGGAGCGCGCCGACGCCCTCCTGGAACGTCTCACACAACCTGCCCAGAAGAAGCGCCGTCCCTTCCTCGTCGCTGCTGCGGCCGTCGCGGTGCTGGCCCTCGGCGTCGCCGTCATTCCGGGCTTGAGCAATAACGCCACGCCCCAGGCGACGGCGGAGGAGGTGCTTGCCCGGGCCGGGGAGGCATCGGCAAGCCAGGCGGATGCCCCGACCCTCGGTCAGGAGTACATGAAGCGCACGGACAGCGACGGCCAGGCCACCGTCACCACGGAATACGAGGTCCAAGCCGGCCAGCTGCGCCAGGACACCCGCACCGAGGGCACCTCCGCCGCACTCGCGGACTTCGACCCCTCGCCCCGCATCACGCTCGCCCAGCTTGCCGATGCCCCCTCCGCCGACGCCCTGCGTGACCTCGCCGTCGCCACGTATGGCGACGCCGCGCTCGGCTCGCTCCAGCTTCTTTTGCACCCAGGGCTGACCTCCGCGCAGCAGAAGTTCGTCTATGACAACCTCGCGGCGGCCGGCGGCAACGACCTGGGCAGCGCGGACATTACGGAGGGTGAAGACTCGCTCGTCACCGTCTACCGCGACGCGGACCACGTGAGCTTCAGTGTTCTACCGTCCACCGGCCAGATCGTGGAGGTCCATGGCCTCGTCGCCCCGGACGTGACTACCCGCGTCGAGGCCACGGCTATCCTGGGCTGCGTCTCCGTGACCGGACTCGAGGGCCCCGAACTGATTTCGCTCGCTTGCGCGGACAACAACTACCTCGTCCGTGACCTCAAGTGGTCGAACTGGGGTGCCGACTCCGCCCGCGCGGAAGGCACGGCCTTTATCAACGACTGTGACCCCAACTGTGCGGACTCTGGCTTCACAGAGCTGCCCGTCACCGTCACTGTGCGCAAGCCCCAGGAGTGCGGCTACAACGCGAAGCTCTACTCGAGGCTCGACGTCGCCTACGTGGACGAGCCCGCGCGCGACGAGACCTTCGACATCGGCTGCGACCAGTCGCCCACGAACTAACTAGCGCCCCAGCTTGCCCGGCAGTTGGCGCAGGATGTTGTCGATTTCCTTCCATGCGGTCGCGCGCGACTCTTTCTCGGGGAAGTTCGAGGCACGCAGACCCAGGTACGCGATGCGGTCCGCGGCGTGGTTGAGTGGGTCGCCCGCATGCCCTAGCACGCGGCCGATGGTCGCCTTGCCTTGCTTGTTGAAGTCCCGCCACGCCTGCTGGAAGCGCGAACGTGCGCCCGAGGAGACGCCGCGCCACGTGCGCCGCGACTTTGCGCCGCGCCCGCCGGCCAGGATATTGTCCACGGCCTCGAGCGCCGCGACGGAATCTGTCTCGATGATGACGCGCTCGAAGCCGTTCTTCAGCGCGTACTTGAGCGCGAGCGTGATGGTCTCCAGCTCGAGCTCGTCCGTGCCTGCCTTCGTCATCCGCGTGCGTAGCTGGTAGTCGCCATTGGAGGCGACGAAGCACATCGCGCCCTTAGATAGCGTGTCCGAGGACGCGTCAGTCGCAATGCGCACCTGCTGGCCCCGGCCCGCACAACGCGAGCGGTTGGGGAGCCAATGCGTGGGCGGCGCCTCGATCGCCGGCGCCTGCTTGGCAGGGCGCTCGCCTTCCTTCTTCGAGCGGCGCACGGCCTGGGCCTCGTGCTGCTTGCGCAGTCCGCGTGCCCGGTTGCCCGCTTTATTCTCGTCCGCGAACGAGCCGGTGACGAGGTAGCCCGCCCGGCGGATGCGCGTGCCCAACGCCGCTTGACGGCGTCCCACCACGACCCAGATGGGCTTGGGAACGCCTTTGACCGCGCGCTCGAACTCGGCGAAGACCTGGGGGTAGGGGTCCGCGTTCATCGTCTTGCCGGTGCGCACGAAGCGGCGCTTGCCGCCCGCCTCGACCGCGATGACCCAACCGTAGAGCTTGCCGTGCGGTGCCGACTTCCAGGGGATATCCCACAGCGCGATGGCCACGTGGGTGCGCGCGGAGATCATCTCTTGGGTGACCTTGCGCGTGGCGTAGGTGCGCGAGGACTTGCCCATGAGGGTGGTGATATCGATCGCGTCCTTTTTTGCCATGCCTCTAAGTTAATCGCACCGCGCCCGCCTGTGCGATTCAGGTCCGCGTCCCCGCTGCGCACCCTGGTTCTCGACGCAGCGGGGGAGTGGCCCGCCCCACCCTATTTACAGATTGTTGAACAAACCTCTATGATGATCGACATCACACACCTCTGCGACCCTCATCACTCAAAGGAGTCCACCGTGAGCACGGAAACAACGGCAACGCCCGTCCAGAAGAATCCGCCCAAGGGCATCGGCGCCATGGCCGGTGCCATGTTCCTCATGGCCACCTCGGCCATCGGTCCGGGCTTCCTCACCCAGACCTCGGTCTTTACCGTCCAGATGGGCGCGGCCTTCGCGTTTGCCATCCTCCTGTCGATCCTCGTCGACATCGCGGTGCAGCTCAACGTCTGGCGCGTCCTCGCCGTCTCCGGCCTGCGCGCCAACGAGCTGGGCAACACCGTCCTGCCGGGCCTCGGCTGGGGCATGGCGGTCTTCGTCTTCATCGGCGGCCTCGTCTTCAACATCGGCAATATCGCCGGCGCGGGCCTGGGCGTCAACGCGATGCTCGGCATCGACGCGCGCTGGGGCGGCATCATCGCCGCAGCCATCGCCGTGTTCATCTTCCTGTCCAAGCGCGCGGGCGTGGCTCTCGACCGTCTCGTCGCCGCGCTCGGCGCCATCATGATCCTGCTCATGCTCTACGTTGCCATCGTCTCCCAGCCGCCGGTCGGCGAGGCCTTGAAGAATACGTTCCTGCCCGAGGAGATCGACTTCTTCGTCATCACCACGCTCGTGGGCGGCACTGTGGGCGGCTACATCACGTTCGCTGGCGCCCACCGCCTTATCGACTCCGGACTCACCGGACCGGAGAATATCAAGAACATCACGCAGACCTCCGTGTGGGGCATCATCATCACCGGCATCATGCGCGTCCTGCTCTTCCTCGCCATCCTCGGCGTCGTCGCCACCGGCGTGACCCTCTCCAAGGAGAACACGGCTGCGGACGCCTTCTTCCAGGCCGCCGGCCAGTTCGGCCTCCGCGCCTTCGGCGTCGTCCTCTTCGCCGCGGGCCTGTCCTCGGTCATCGGTGCGTCCTACACCTCCATCTCCTTCGTCACCACGCAGCAGGTCGCCCCGCGCACCCGCAACTTCCTAACGGTCGCCTTCATCGTCGTGTGCACCGTCGCATTCGCCATCATGAACTCCGCTCCGCAGAAGCTCCTCATCTTCGCCGGTGCCTTCAACGGCCTTATCCTTCCCATCGGCTTTGCCGTCGTCATGTGGGTCGCCTGGCGCCGCCGCGACCTACTGGGCGGTTATAAGTACCCTGCGTGGCTGCTGGGCATCGGCTTGCTGGCCTGGCTGCTCACCATCTTCATCGGCGTCAAGGCCTTCTCCGGCATCACGGCGCTGTGGGCATAATGATGATTCCCGAAGAGGTTCGCGCCGCAGCGCGCACCCAGGCGCTCACCACGACAGCGGGCCTGGCGCGCGGCTACATGCAAGCCAATCTGCTTGCCGTGCCCCAGGAATACGCCTTCGATTTTCTGCTTTTTGCGCAGCGTAACCCCAAGCCGTGCCCCATCGTGGGTGTCCTCGAGGCAGGGCAGTATTCCTCCGAGCTCCTGCCCGGCGGCGACATCCGGACCGATATCCCCGGCTACCGCGTCTTCCGTGACGGCGAGCTCATCGCCGAGCCTTCCGATGCCACCGCCTACTGGTCCCAGGACATGGTCGCGTTCCTTATCGGCTGTTCCTTTACCTTTGAGACGGCTCTCCTCGACAACGGCGTGCCCGTCGCGCACATCGAGCAGGGTCGCAACGTGCCCATGTACCGCACGACCATCCCCACGACCCCGGCGGGTGTGTTCTCCGGACCCATGGTCGTGTCCATGCGCCCCATCCCGGCCGCCCAGGTCGCCGACGCGGTGCGGATTACCTCGCGCTACCCGTCCGTTCACGGCGCGCCCGTGCACGTGGGCGACCCGGCCGCCATCGGAATTGCGGACCTCACGCAGCCAGACTTCGGCGAGGCCGTCGATATCCCAGCGGGCACCGTGCCGGTCTTTTGGGCGTGCGGCGTGACCCCGCAGGCCATCGTCATGGAATCCAAGCCGAGCCTGGCGATTACGCACCAGCCCGGCACGATGCTCGTGACCAACGCGCGGGACCTCGAATACCAGGTGCCGTAGTACAGGGCTCGTTGCCTCAACGCGCGAAAAATCGGCGCAGATGTGGCGATTTTGGCAGTGACACAGAGGGCGAGAGCTAGTCCAGTACGGCGAGGATCTTGTCGAGCGTGCCCAGCAGCGTCGCGCGGGAAAGCTCCGCGGCGTCCTCGCGCTTGCCTTCGGCAATGAGCGTGGCAAGCTCCACGTTGCCGTCGATGTGGGAGGCGTGGAGATCGGGGTAGCGGGGGATGACGCGCAGGAAGCTCAGACGCATGCGGGCGAGCAGGTTGGACATCTCGCGGTCGAGCGAGACGCTGCCCAGGCTCGCCACGAGGGCACGGTGGAAGCGCTGGTTGATATTCGACACCATTGCGTGGCCGGGCTCGTCCAGGTGCTCGCGCGCCGAGGCCGTGAGCGTGACCAGTGCGCCGGGGTCGTCGAACGTGCCCCACCGCACGCCAGCGGGTTCGAGGGCCGCGCGGGCCAGATAAAGATCGCGCACGAATTCTGCGTCCGGGACAGCGAGGAAGACGCCGCGGTTGGGCTTGCGGTGGACCAAGCCTTGTGCGCCGAGCATGGCGAAAGCTTCGCGCAGGGTATTGCGCGAGCAATCGAAGCGTTCGGCGGCGCGGATTTCGCTGAGCTGTTGGCCAGGCTCGAACTCGCCATCGGAGATAGCCTCGCGCAGGGCAGAGGTCACGGTGTCAGCAAGCATGCGTTTGACCTTACTCTACGGCGACGGAGTCCGAGCCTGGATTCACCGACTTAGGCGATGGTGGCGATGACCGTGCTGGGCGTGAGCTTGTCTCCCGGCTTCGCCTGGAGCGTGATGGTGCCGGTGTGCGGGGCCTTGATGGTGGATTCCATCTTCATGGCCTCGACGGTGGCGATGACATCGCCCTCGCTGACCTGCGCGCCGTTGGCGACGTGCCAGTCCACGAGGTTGGCCTGGAAGGGGCTGGTGACGGCGTTCTCGTCGGTGGGGGCGGCGCCGGTAGACGGTGCGGAGGAGGGGGCATCGGAAGGCGCGGTGAAGAGCTCGGCGGGGAAGCCGATGTTGACGAGCTTGCCGTCGATCTCCACGGCGACGGTGCGGCGCTGGGCGTAGATGGACTCGACCGGCGCGGACTGCACGGCGCCGCCCGGGCGGTAGTTGTGGTCAACCCAGTCGGTGTAGACGCCCGTGCCGGAGTCGAGGTTCACGAGGGCGGGCTCGTGGACCATGTCGCGGTGGAAGGGGAGCACGGTGCGCACGCCGTTGATGGTGAACTCCGTGAGTGCCTGCTGCGCGCGGCGTAGAGCGACCTCGCGCGTCGGGCCCCACACGATGAGCTTGGCGATGAGCGAGTCGTAGTACGGCGGCACGATGGAGCCGGAGCGCACGGCGGCGTCGACGCGGATGCCGGGGCCGGTGGGCGGCTCAAAGGCGACGATGGTGCCAGGGCAGGGCGCAAAGCCGTTGAGGATGTCCTCGGCGTTGATGCGGAACTCGAAGGCGTGACCGTGGGAGGCGGGATCCTCGGTGAGCGAGAGTTCCTCGCCCGCGGCGACGCGGAATTGCTCGGCGATGATGTCGACGCCGGTGACGACCTCGGTGACGGGGTGCTCGACCTGGACGCGGGTGTTGACCTCGAGGAAGGAGATGGTGCCGTCCTCAGAGACGATGTACTCGACGGTGCCGGCGCCGGTGTAGCCGACCTTCTGGCAGATGGCGCGGGCGCCCTCGATGATGCCCTCGCGCTGGGCGTCAGTGAGCCCCGGGGCCGGGGCCTCCTCGACGAGCTTCTGGAAGCGGCGCTGCGTGGAGCAGTCGCGCGTGCCGAGCACGACGACGTTGCCGTGGGTATCCGCGATGACCTGGGCCTCGACGTGGCGCGGGTGGGTGAGGAATTTCTCGACGTAGCACTCGGCGCGGCCGAAGGCCTCGCGGGCCTCGCGGCCGGCGGAGTTGAAGGCGCCCTCGATGGACTCGAGATCGTCGACGACCTTGAGGCCGCGTCCGCCGCCGCCGTAGGCCGCCTTAATCGCGATGGGGAGGCCGTGCTTCTGCGCGAACTCGCGGGCCTCCTGCCAGTCGTCGATGGGGTCCGAGGTACCCGGCGCCAGCGGGGCGCCGACCTCCTCGGCGACGCGGCGGGCCGCAATCTTGTCGCCGAGCAAGTCGATGGCGTCCGGCGAGGGGCCGACCCAGGTCAGGCCGGCGCCGGTGACGGCGCGGGCGAACTCGGAGTTCTCCGACAGGAAGCCGTAGCCCGGGTGGACGGCGTCCGCGCCAGCGCGCACCGCGATATCGAGGATGGCGGGGACGTTCATGTACGTATCCGCCGCGGTGTTGCCCGGCAGGGCGTAGGCCTCGTCCGCGACCTGCGTGTGCAGGGCACCGGCGTCGGCCTCGGAGTAGATGGCGATGGACTTCATGCCAAGGTCGCGGGCGGTGCGCGCAATACGCACGGCGATCTCGCCGCGGTTGGCGATGAGCACGGTCTGAATCTTCATGTTTTTACTTCTCCACAATCTCGAAGCGGACGCGGGCCCCCGGCGGGAGCTGGGCCGCGATATCAATGTCTTCTTCTAGTACCGTCGCCACGACGGGGTAGCCGCCGGTGACGGCGTGGTCGCGCAGGAAGACCACGGGCTTGCCGTTAGGCGGAATCTGGACAGAGCCCGCGACCATGCCCTCGGAGGGCAGCTCCTCGTAGCGGTTGCGCTCGAGGGTGACCTCGGAGTCGAGGCGCAGACCCACGCGGTTGGAATCCGGCGTGACGGTCCATTCGGTCTCCGTGAAGGCGTGCACGGCGTCGGCCGGGAACCAGTCGTCGCGCGGGCCGAGCACGCAGCGCAGACGGCCGACGGTGCGGCCGCTTTCCTCGGTGACGCGCAGCGGGTTGGCGAGCTGCGCGTCCGTCATGGCCGTCGAGCGCGGCAACACGCCGATGACGTCGCCCTTGTGGACGGGGTCTGGGCCGAGGCCGGAGAGGATGTCAGTGGCGGATGAGCCGAGCTCGGCGTCGGCGACGATGCCGCCGCGAACCGCGACGTAGGAGCGTAGGCCCAGCGTCGCATTGTCGATGGTGAGCGTCTGGCCCGCTGTGACGAGCACGGGGCGGGCGAGGTGAACCGGCATGGTGCCCAGCTTGACGCGGGCGACGGCGCCGGTGACGCACACGACGGTATCGGTGAGCGCACGCACCGTGAGCCCGCCAATGTTTTCGAGCACCGTCGCACCGCGGGGGTTGCCCACCGCGATATTGGCCGTCGCTGCGGCTGCGCGGTCCGCCGCACCCGAGGGCGTGACCCCCAGGTTGCCGCGCCCCGGGCGGCCGAGGTCCTGGTACAAGGTGAGCAGGCCAGCCTCGACGACCTCGAGGCGCGGCAGGCGCGCCGGGGCGCCGGCGTGGCGCGACGTATCCGGCAGCAGCTCCGGAAGCTGCGACACCGCGCGGTAGCGCACGCGGTCGCCGGGCTGGACGAGTGCGGGCGGCTGCGCTTGGGACTGCCACATGGGCGTCGTGGTGGTGCCGAGTAGCTGCCAGCCGCCGGGGGAGACGCGCGGGTAGACGGCCGAGAAGTCGCCCGCGATGCCCACTGCGCCCGCCGGGACGGCGGTGCGGGGCGTGGCGCGACGGGGCATCGCCAGGCTGCGGCCCGGGTCGGCCGGCGCGCAGTAGGTAAAGCCCGGCGCAAAGCCGCCGAACGCGGCGGTCCACTCGGTCGACGTGTGCCATTCGATGAGCTCGTCCGGGGTCATTCCCGCGAGTTGGGCGGCCTCCTCGAGGTCCTCGCCGTCGTACAGAACGTCGATTTCCACAGTGCGCGGCTCGGCGGCGGCGCGGCTGGCGGGCTCGAAGCTGGGGAGGAAACGCGCGGCCTCGGCGGCGGCGTTGGGGGTTTCAAAGGTGAGCAGGAGCGTGGTCGCGGCGGCGATGCAGTCGACCTGGTCGCGCAGCGGCTCGGACTCGAGTGCACCATGCCACGTCATGACCTGGTCCAAGCCGTCTAAGTCGATGAGCAGCGCGCGCGTGCCCACGGGATGGATACGCATTAGATGAAGCTCCGCACGTCGATGCCCTTATCCTTGAGCGTTGCCACGACGCTGCGCAGCATGTTCACCGCGCCCTGCGAGTCGCCGTGGGTACAGATGGACTGCGCGTCGACGTCGAGGCGCGTGCCGTCGTAGGCGGTAACCGAGCCGGTCTCTGCGACCTGGAGCACGCGCGCCGTGACCTCCTCGGGGGTTTCGAGCACCGCGTAGTCCAACGTGCGGGAGACGAGCGTGCCGTCCGGGTTGTAGTTGCGGTCCGCGAAGGCCTCGCGGATGACGGTCAGGCCATTCTTCTCTGCGATGTCGACGGCGACGCCGCCGGGCAGGAGCATGAGCGGGATATCGCCGAAGGCCTTGACGCCGTCCACAACGGCCTTGGCCTGCGCCTCGTGGTGGACGATCGCGTTGTACATCGCTCCGTGCGGCTTGACGTAAGCGACCTTCGTGCCAGCCGCGCGGGCCAGGGCGTCGAGCGCGCCAATCTGGTAGGTGACCTCGTCTGCAAGCTCCTCCGGCTGGTACTCGATAAAGCGGCGGCCAAAGCCAGCCATATCGTTGTAGCCCACGTGCGCGCCGATGACGACGTCGCGCTCGGCGGCCGCGCGGACGGTCTGCGCGATGGAGTGGGCATCGCCCGCATGGAAGCCGGTGGCGACGTTGGCCGAGGAGACCATCTCCAGCATCGCCGCGTCGTCCGCGACGGGGTTGCCTGCGGTGGTCTCTCCGAGGTCGGCGTTGAGGTCAATGCGCAGCGCGCTCATGTGGGGCCGGTCCTTTCTACTGTGACGCCCTGAGGTCCCGGGCGGGATTGTTGAACAATATGTTGTGTAGTGTAGCCCGCGTCACCCCATATTGTGAAGGCCGTTACGCTCTGCACTCCCGCATGACTACCCCCACTCGCGACATCATGATCTACGTTCAGCACATATAAGCCCCGGATCCATGGACGCAGAGGCCGCTCATATGTCCTAGAGGTAGATCGTCGCGCGGTGTCCAAAGACATCGCTGACTTCGACCTGCACGCCGGGGCCCTCCACGGGTGCGACGGGTCCCGAATAGATCTCCGTGCCATCCGCAGTACTTACCGTCCACGTGGCCGCGAGCGCCAGCGGCTCCGCTTCATGAATCTCCGCTAGTTTCCGTGCGTTCTCCTCGTCAAGGCCCAACGCCGCCGCGACCGCGGAAACGTCGCGATACGTAAAGTCGACCAGGGCCAAGCGCCCATCGAGGACGCGAACCTGCGCGTCAATGACCTGGGCTTCCGCGGCGTCGACAAGAGCGCGTATCGGTACGCCTAACCGCGCGCGCATGACGCTCACCGCCGCCGCGCCCACATCACCCGTGATAAACCGTCGGCCGGTGCGCTGCGCCACCGCGGCCGTCGTGCCCGAACCGCCAAAGAAGTCAGCGACGAGCCCACCGGGCGGGCACGCAGCCTCGATGAGCCGGGCGAGTAGCTTCTCCGGCTTTTGGGTGTCGTAACCCAAACGTTCCGCGGCATTGCCTTTGATAATCGAGATGTCGTAAAAGACGTCGTCCTGCACTTTGAACTCCGAAGTGAAGTCGAAGAGCACGTCTTCATCGACCAGTTCGCGTCCGAGTTCCTTCACTCGTTTGCGCGCGCGGCCCGCGATGAGCCGATCCGTGCTCTCCTTGACGTCGCCCCAGTAGAGCTTGTCTCCGCGCAGCCGTCGCGCGTAACGCTTCTTGTATTCGCTTTCCGCGCCCTTGACCGGCTGGAAGTAATAGCGGTGCGGGTCGCGTGCATAGAAGTAAATCGTGTCATGGTTCTGCGGAAAGCGGCGCGTAGTCCGACTCATTTTGCCGTAGCGCCACACCAGCTCATTGATGAAGCATTCGCGCCCGAATATCTCGTCGAGCAGCACGCGCACATAATGGCCCACGTGCCAGTCGAGGTGCACCATGATGGAGCCGGACTCCGCGAGGAGCTCGCGCATGAGGATAAGCCGCGGCGCAAGCATCCCCAGATAGGCCGCTGTGCTGGCATCCGTAGCGCTCAGCTTTCCGATGCCGCCGTGCCCCCACGAGTCCTTATACGCCGGCCGCGTGATGTCGACGGCGCGTCCATCGGAGAGAGGCACCGTAACCGTCGCCGCGTACTCCGCGCGGGAGTCGAAGGGCGGATCGATGTAGATGAGGCCGACCGTGCCCGCCGCACCTCCGGCGAGAAGCCCCGCGAGGGCCTGCAGATTGTCGCCGTGCAGGATGGTGCCCTCGGCGTCCGTGAGTGGCGCGGCCGCGGCCTTCGCCTGCTCAGCCTCTTCGCGTGCGGCGGTGAGGATGCCGGGCAGGGCGGCGAGCAAGGAAGTGGGCATGGCAGAAATATACCTTGTAAGTTCGGTGGAAAACTGAGGGATTAGCGAGCTGTGCTGGAAGAAGCAGCGGCAGTTAGACGCAGCCAGGCACGCTGCAGGCTGGGACAGTGCTGGCGGGCGGCGTCAATATCCCAGTGATCACGGCCAAATTCGGTGAGGTGATCAGCAAACAGCGGACCCATCCGCACCTGTGTTCCCAGCGTAGATACGAACTCTTCTTTGAGCTCACGTGGAGCATATTCGTGGACGAGAGAGAGCAGAGTGCGTTTGGCATGTACTAGCGCCTCAGGTTCCCGTGGAATGGCGCGACGCGGAATGGAGAAATACTCGCTTATACCGTCCGCATCTCCAAGAAGCCAAGCTTCGGTCATTGTGCACGCCACCCGATAGAAAAAAGAGGGCACTGTTGGGGTGGAAAGGCGTGCTCGTAGCTCAACGGGACAAGCTCCATCGCTGTCGCGCAGCACTAACCAGCCTGTTGAGGGATCGAGCTCAGCTGCACGGGCATACCCCGGTGTATGTTTATCAAGCTGCGCGTATCCACGTTTGACGAAAGAGTGTGCCGGTTGATGTCCTGTTGCTTTGAGAAGTGCTAGGACAGCGCCTTTATCGGAATTACCTTCAACGACATAGTTGATGAGCATGGTTGTCCATTTCAACTGGCGACGCTGATGAGCCCATCGAGGCCATGGGGATTGATGAGAGCGTCAACGACATCAGAGAGCGGAAGGCCAGCCGCCAGCTCGGCATGGACCGACTCGATTTCGGAGAGGAGGGTGCCTGTTGTTCCCTCGCGTCCGACACGCAGAGCGAGAACTTCTGCGGGGTCGACGCCTTCGTCATCGAGCAGATCAGGGGAGTGCGTCGACATTGCTATCTGCATTGACTTTCCGCGCTGGGCGCGCGCGAAGAGTGTGGGAAGCACACGCACGATTCCAGAGTTGAGCGACAGCTCAGGTTCCTCAAGCAAGAGCAAGCCGGACGACGAGGATTTAGAAATCACCGCCCACAGTAAACCGATGAGCCTGAGCGTTCCGTCCGAAAACTCCGTTTCTTGTTGATGCGCGGCCTCTTTGCGCCAGTGCCGGTACCCGGCTACGAGGTGCGGATTGCCGGATCTATCGACCTGTAGCTTGAGTGATTCGAATTCAGGAACGGCCGCAGTGAGCGCGGCCTGAATGCGGCCAAGCCACGCGTTTCGTGTTTGTTCCGGAACGGAATTGATCTCAGCCAAGAACCCGCGTCCAAAGGCGTCGCTGGTTGAAGCACCGTGAGCGGTCTCGCGCAAGGCTTGGGGAGAAAGATGAAAGTACTCGATTGAAGAAAAGAAGTCTGCCAGCTGTCTGAAAGACTTATTGGCGGCAATCTGTTCTAGGTGAGTCTGGGTGAGCAACTCTGGATCGTCCATGTCGTCGGAATTAGGACGAAGGAGAAGTTCGTTCTTATCTTTGTATACAGCCTCCTCAGCGACGAGTGGTCGGTGTAAACCGTTCTTTTCCTGGTGCAGGCTGAGTCGGTATATCCAGTCATGCGAGTCGTCTTGAAGGTGTAGCTCGAAGGTGACTTGGCCACGGTTGAAATTCCGTGCGTTGAGGTTGCGCACGTTTTTCATACCGCCTCGCGTGTCGAGGGCAGATGTCATGCCGCCGCCGCGGCGCGCGATTTCTCCAATAAAACGCAGCGCATCGAGAAAATTAGATTTTCCCGAGGCATTCGCGCCCACGACGAAAAGGCGGTTGTGAATGTCGACGTTGAGCTCTCGGAAATTCCGCCAATTCTTGAGGGAAACGCGTGTCAATTTCATGCTGGTAAGTCTATCGGAGACACATGGGCTGCACAGCGCAGCGAAGCAATAGGGTTCGTGCGGCTTCTGGCTTCGCAAAGGTGCAGAGTATTCCGTCATGGTGGTGTTGCCTGTGCGGACTCGACGGAGGCGCATGAGGATGGGTATTCGGCGAGCGTGTGCAGCGTGATCCTGTGCAAAGTTTGTTGCGTGACGTCTAGCTCTTCGCAGTATTAGGAACTAGCAGCTCATCCGTGGGCAAACATATGAAAATAAATTTCGCCGATCTTCTACCTATCGATCGCTAGGTAGATTATGATTCCTGTTCATACACGTTGCGCACTGCTTTCCCGCGTTTGGGGAGAGAAATGTTCATCGTGGGGTGCCGGGCGGGTCGTGCCCAGCATCGTCTCTCTCTATCGGGTTTCCGGGTACAGCCCCGGACAAGGACAAGGTGGCTTCTATGTCGAATGAAGTGAGGACTCGCTCCGAGCGAGACACATTTAATACGCGCCTGGTGTTTCTCATGGCCGCGATTGGCTCTGCCGTTGGCCTGGGGAATATCTGGCGCTTCCCCTACGTCGCGTACGAAAACGGCGGTGGCGCGTTCCTTGTTCCATATATCGTGGCGCTGCTGACCGCGGGTATCCCGATTCTGTGGTTTGACCTCGCCCTCGGCCACCGCTTCCGTGGCTCGACGCCGCTGGCTTTCCGCCGCATGTCGCCCAAGGCGGAGTGGACTGGCTGGTTCAAGGTGGGCGTGAACTTCTTTATCGCCATCTACTACGCTGCCATCGTCGCGTGGGCGGCCATCTACACGGTGAAGTCCTTCAACCAGGGCTGGGGCGATAAGCCGGACGAGTACTTTATGGGTGATTTCCTCCAGGCGGACACCTCCGTGAATTACTCGGCGCAATTCGTCTGGCCGATTCTGCTCGTCATGGTCCTCGTCTGGATTATCTGCATCGTGGCTCTTGCGACGGATATCAACAACGGCATCGGCAAGCTCACCTCCATCTTCCTGCCGGTCCTCGCCGTCATGTTCATCGTCCTCGTGGTGCGCGCACTCTTCCTCGATGGGGCCGTGGACGGTCTCAATGCCTTCTTCACACCGAACTGGTCGGTGCTCACTGATCCGTCCGTGTGGATCGCCGCATACGGTCAGATCTTCTTCTCGCTGTCCATCGGCTTCGGCATCATGATTACCTACGCGTCCTACCTCAAGCCGCGAACCAACATTACGAACACGGGCTTGGTCACGGCCTTCGCGAACTCCTCCTTCGAGGTTCTCGCCGGCATCGGCGTCTTCGCGACGTTGGGCTACATGGCCGCCCAGCAGGGCGTGGGCGTGGACGAAGTTGTCTCTTCCGGCATCGGCTTGGCGTTCATCGCGTTCCCGACGATCATCAATTCCATGCCGTTGGGCGGACTCTTTGGCTTCCTCTTCTTTGGGTCTTTGTTCCTGGCCGGCGTGACCTCGATGATCTCCATCATGGAGGTCGTCTTCGCTGGCGTCGCTGATAAGTTCAGCATCCCGCGAAAGAAGGCTGCTCTCTACGCCGGCACTGTCATGGCCATCGTCTCGTGTCTGCTCTTTTCCACGCAGTCTGGCCTCGTCACCCTCGACGTCATGGATAAGTTCACCAATAACCTGGGCATCGTCTTTGGCTGCGTCTGCGCGCTCATCATGGTGGGCTGGGTGCTCGGTCGCCGCACCGAGATTGCGCAGCACATCAACGCCGTGTCCGCGCTGCGCGTCGGGCTGGTGTGGGAGTTCCTCACCTTCGTGGCTACTCCGCTGCTGCTCGTCTACTTCCTTGTCACTGAGATTATGAGCCTCATCAAGGAGCCGTACGGCGATTATATGCAGTCCCAGATTGGTCTCTACGGCTGGGCGGTTATGGCGACCATCTTCGCGATCGCCATCGTGGGTCCGCTGCTCACGTTCCGCGGTTCCCAGCACCTCGACGGTTTCGAGACCTCGGATTACGGCGTTCCTGCCAAGGGTCGACCGAAGGGCACTCCCAATCCGCTGGCCAACCCGACCACCCAGAACTAATAGAAAGGACGCACCATCATGAACACGAGCGCCATCATCTTGATGATTCTCTTCATCGTCGTCATCTGGGGCGGGTTGCTGCTCTCTATCGTGTGGCTTAACCGCACGAAGGACGAGGAGACTGGCGAACTCGGCACTGCGCCGGGCACTGATGACGAGACGCTGTCGCACCGCACGCACGAGATTGCGGCTTAAACGCCGTCTCGCAGAGTGACAAGGGGGAAGTCCTGTGTGGGCTTCCCCTCCTTGAGCGTTTTAGCGATGCGTCTGCATGAGCAGATAGTCCTGGAAGTAGGGGAGCGCAAAACGGAGCGCGCCATAGCGAGCGGGAGTGATGAGTTCTTTGTCAATGAGCCCGCGACGCACCATGGAGAGCGCCTTCGTGGTCTTTCCCAGTCGCTGAGCGATGGCGGCGATGGGGATTGCTCCGAGTTGGTCAGTGTCGCACTGGGCCATCGCGGAGAGGAACTCGTGCTCGCGGTCGGTAGTGGTTTTCAGCGCAATGGCGTGGACCTGATTGCCCATGTGCTGGACGATTTCAGGAGCGAGCTCGGTGACATGCTTGTCAGTCATGACCGTGGTGCCGGCGATGGATGCCTTGGTCCACGCTAGGGCGCCGACGAGCTGGATGAGGTAAGGGTACCCATGTACGAGCTCAACGGCGCGGGAAAGCGCTGATTCGGTGAAGCGCCTGCCTCCTGATTCTGCTGTTTCGGTGAGGACACGGGCGACTACCTCGTCGGTCAGTGGGGCCAGCTCGAGACGATGTGCGCGGCGCATGAACGTCGTGCCGGGGTGTTTCAATAAAGCATCGATACCAAAGGTGAGTCCAGCAGAGGCAAAGGCGATATCGGCATCATCGCGGACAAGATCCTGGACTGCCGTTGCGAGCTCGCTGAGCTGGTTAACATCGACAGCCTGAATCTCGTCGAGAGTCAGGAGGATACCGGCCTCATGCGCGTGTGCCGCACGTGCCAGGGCACGAAGGCGTGAGATGAGCGTGGGGAGCGGGGTATCCGCAGGCGGAGGTGCATCGACCTTGATGGAGCCGATGCCAGCGACCGAGACGCCGGAGATACGGCGACCGTCGCGCGGCGCGTAATCGAGTGCCGCGAGCGCTTCGGGGATAGCGGAGTCGCGGAGGTGCTCCACCATGTGGGCATCGGGATAGGCACGGAGGACTATCCATCCCATGGAACGGGCTGTGTCTTCGAACTCGTTGAGCAGAACAGTTTTCCCAATGCCGCGCGCGCCGCTGATGAGGACAACACGTTGCATGCTGCCTACGCCGCCATAGAGTCCATAGAGGAAGGAATTAACTTCGAAATCACGACCACCGAGCTTGAGGGGTGACGCCCCAAAGCTCGGTCGGAAGGGGTTGTTATCGGGGATCATCGCGGCGTGTTCTTTCTCGGTGGTAGAGGACGAGGTTCTTCATAGATTTTAGAACTTTTAGAAATTGGTCGCGCCTTTAGAATTTTTAGAACTCGCGATTCTCTTTAGAACTCACTGATCCTGTAGAGACAACTGTGATCCGGGGTGGCAGCTAGCAGCCGTCCGGGCCGCAGGCCGCTCCGGAGTCGATGCCGCCGATGACGTTGAGCGCCGCGGGCTGCTTGTGGGTTTCGTCCCAGACCTGGTTGAGGGCCTGGACGAAGAGCTCGACCGGCTGGGCACCGTTGACTGCCCACTTGTTTTCAATAAGGAAGAAAGGCACGCCGGTGATGCTCAGCTGGTGGGCGTGGTCCTCGTCGGCGCGCACGGCGTCGGCGTAGGCGTCGGAGTCGAGGACCTCAGTGACGCGTTGCGCGGGCAGGCCGAGTTCCGTGGCGATGGCGTGGAGCACCTCCGGGTCGGAGATATCCAATCCGTCCGTGAAGTAGGCGGTGATGAAGGCCTCTTCGACGGCGGCGGGCGAGGGGGCGGGGGCATCGGCAGGCTGGGCAGCGAAGTAGTCCCACGCGGCGTGCATGAGGCGGTGTGCGGCGAAGGTATTGCCGGGCTTGGCGACCTCCCAGTTGAAGGTGAGGCCGACGGCCTCGGCGCGGCGAGCGATGTCGAGCTGGGCGGCCTCGGCCTGCTCGCGGGTGGAGCCGTATTTACTCGCCACCATGTCCACGACGTTGCAGCCGGAATATGGGGCGGCGTTCGGATCGAGCTCGAAGCTATGCCAATGGATGTCGACCTCGTCCGCGTGTTCAAAGCGCTCGAGTGCTAGCTCAAGGTGGCGCTTGCCAATGATGCAAAACGGGCAGATGATGTCGGACCAGATGTCGATGCGCATGAAGTTACTCTTTAATTTCGGTATTAAATGACACCTAGTCAGACGCCCCGGGCCCCGCGAGTATTCCCGCAGCAGGTTAGCTCACAGCGACGGGCAGCTGCGAGGTGTAATCCGCCTCGGTCGCTGCGGCGACGTCGGCCTCAGTGACGCCGGGGGCGAGCTCCGTGAGCACGAGGCCATCTGGAGTCACCTCGAAGACGCAGAGGTTGGTGACAATCTTGGTGAGCACGCCCTTGGCAGTGAGCGGCAGTTCGCAGACCTTGCGGATGCGGGACTCGCCGCCGGGCGCGGTGTGGTCCATAATCGCGATGACCTGCTGGGCGCCCTTGACCAAGTCCATGGCGCCGCCCATGCCCTTCATCTTCTTGCCTGGGATGCCCCAGTTTGCGATGTCGCCGGTCTGGGAGACCTCGAAGGCGCCGAGGACTGCGGTGTTTACATGGCCGCCGCGAATCATGGCGAAGCTGGTCGAGGAGTCGAAGACGGAGCCGCCCGGCAGGATGGTGACGCACTCCTTGCCGGCGTTGATGAGGTCCGCGTCAATGTCTTCTTCATACGGGTACGGACCAGTGTTGAGGATGCCGTTCTCGGACTGGAGAGTGACCTTGACGCCCTCCGGAATGTAATTGGAGACCGCCGTGGGCATGCCAATACCAAGGTTGACGTACTCACCATCGCTAAGCTCCTGCGCCGCGCGCTCCGCGATCTGGAGACGGGACCAGCCCTTCTCCGGCGCGTGCGGGTCCTCGGGGCGGCCGCCGCCCTCGCCACGCGTGCGGAAAGTCGGGCGCTCGATGTATTTGTCCTCGGCCTGCTGCGGGGTGAGTTCTAGAATGCGGTCGACGAAGATGCCGGGCACGTCGATCTCGTTGGGGTCGAGCTCGCCCGCCTCGACGAGGTTTTCCACCTCGACGACGGTGACGCGGCCGCACATCGCGGCGTCCGCATTGAAGTTGCCCGCCGTCTTACGAAAGACGAGGTTGCCCTCTGTGTCCGCCTTCCACGCGCGCAGGAGCGAGAAATCCGTGACGAGGGATTCCTCGAGCACGTAGGTCTTCGTGACGCCATTGCGGGTGAACTCGCGCGTTTCCATGGGCTCCGATTCCTTCATGAGCGTGCCGTCCGGCGCGTAGCGCACCGGCAGGCCGCCGTCCGCACGCGCCGTGTCGACACCCGTCGCGGTGTAAAACGCCGGAATTCCCGCGCCGCCCGCGCGCATCTTCTCCGCGAGGGTCCCCTGGGGGATGAGGTCGACCTCGAGCTCGCCAGCGAAGAACTGACGCTCGAATTCCTTGTTGAAGCCGATGAAGGAGCCACCAAACTTAGCTACCTGTTTGGCGTTAAAGAGCAGCGCCAGGCCCAGGTGCTTGTCGTCGATCTGCGTACCCGGGTTATTGGAGTAGACCTCGAGGTCGGTGACGCCGGTGTCGACGATGCCCTCCAAGAGGACAAGGGGGTTGCCGCAGATGCCGAAGCCTCCCACGGCCATGCTCATGCCGGATTCCAGGCCGTCGAGTGCCGAAGAGAGGTCGGATACAACTTTGTTGGTGGACATGGGGGATGCTCCTTGTGCTCTGAATTCAACCGCGAAATGCGAATGACTATTCGCGTGTTGCATGCCAAGGGTAGTGGTAGTCCGGTGTGGCGTCAAGCACAATTTTTCAGAAAATGTGACCTGAATCTAGGGGGTTTCCAGCTGGCGCAGGGCAAACTGGGCGTACATCTCGCCCAGCTGCTCTGGTGAATACGCGCCTTCTGGCGAGTACCAATTGGCTACGCCGAGACCCATGTCGATGAGCGCCCAGCAAGCAATTTTTACGTCGGGTGCGCTGAAGATTCCCTCCGTCACGCCCTCGTTGACCACGGTCATCCAGCGCGCGACATAATCGCGCCGGGCTTGGAGAACGATGGAATGGCTCGGTTCTTCGAGGGATGAAATGTGCGCAGTGAGCACGCGCACGCGCATGGCCTGCGTGGTGTGATAAACGATGTGCGTGCGCATGGTTTCCGCGAGTCGCTCGCGCGGCCCCGTGATGCCGGCGAGGGCTGCGGCGTTGGCGCGCAGCATGTCCTCCATTGCGGTGATTGAGATGTCCGCGAGGACTTCCTGTTTGGAGTGGAAGTGGTTATACAGGCTCGAGGCGCGCATGCCCACCGCCTTCGCGATGTCTTCCATGCCGGTGGCGTGGTAGCCGCGCTCATCGAAGAGGGCGAGAGCTGCGGCGGAGATCTGGTCGCGGCGTTTCTGATTGGCCATGGCGCGGGCTGCCTTTCTGGATGGGGAAATGGGTCGAGTGCTTGACAGGACGTGTTATGCTCGTCACAATAGCAAACTAATAATCATTCGTACGCGAGCGTGCCGGGAGGCGTCATGTCACACAACCTGTTTGAGTCTACAACCGATTTCCTGGGCGTCTTCGACGGCATCACTGCTGCCGATGCCGCCACATGGTCCCGCGCCGCCTCCTTCCGCGACGCCTGCCTCCCCGTCATCAACGAGCACTGGCAGAAGGCGGAGTACCCGCTCGACCTCGTGCGCCTGCTGGGTGAGAAGGACGTCATGACGGACGGTCTCGAGGTCGACGGTCATGCGCATATGTCCTCGTTAGGAGCAGGTTTGGCGCTTATGGAAGTCACGCGCATCGACGCGTCGATGGGCACTGTCATCGCCGTCCAGGCGGGCCTGGCCATGCGCTCGATTGCGATGCTCGGCTCTGACGAGCAGAAGAAAAAGTACCTATCTGACATGGCTGACTGCTCGCTGCTCGGCTCCTTTGCGCTCACAGAACCGAATCACGGCTCGGATTCCATCGCCTTGGAGACGACCGCCGTACGCGACGGTGATGAGTTCATCCTCAACGGCGAGAAGAAGTGGATCGGCAACGGCGCCTCCGGCGGCATCACCATCGTCTACGCTCGCCTCGAGTCCGGCGACGTCTCCGGCTTCATCGTTCCGCAGGACACCCCGGGTTATTCCGCGACCGTCATCGAGAACAAGCTCTCGCTGCGCGCCATCCACCAGGCGCACATCACGCTCACGGACTGCCGCGTGCCGGCGGCGAATCAGCTGCCCAACGCAAAGAGCTTCAAAGACACCGCACGCGTGCTCATGGCGACGCGCATTGGCGTGGCATGGATGGCTCTGGGGTCGGCCGTCGCCTGCTACGAAATTGCACGCGAGTACGTTCTCGAGCGCCAGCAATTCGGCCGCGAGCTCGCCAAGGCACAGATTATCCAGCAGCGCCTGGCGAACATGGCGCTTGATCTCAGCCAGATGATGCTCATGTGCCGCGAGGCCTCCACTCGCGAGGAGGAGGGCACGCTCGCGCCGGAGCAGGCGTCCATGGCCAAGCTCCACAACACCCGCGCCGCGCGCCGCATTGCTGCCGATGCCCGCGACATGCTCGGCGGCGTGGGCATCCTGCTCGATAATCACATTGCTCGCCACTTCGCCGATATCGAGGCGATGCACACCTATGAGGGCACGGACACCGTCCAGTCGCTCATCATGGGCAAGAAGATCACGGGCTTCTCGGCGTACAAGTAGTTAGTCTTCTTCCAACTCGGGGTCTTCGGCGCGAGCCTGCTCGAAGACCTCATTCGCTGCGCGCAGGTTGATGACGCCGATGACAAGTCCCACCACGATGTCCGGCCACGCGCTGAACCAGAACATCGTGACGACGCCGGCGGCCAGAATGAGCAGGTTGGCCGCCACGTCATTGCGTGCGGCGAGCCACGCGCCGCGGGTGAGCGCGTTGCCCGCGTTACGCAGCTGCGCGAGCAGCAGCGCGCAGACAAGATTGATGATCATGGCGCCCACGGCCGTCGCCGACAGGGTGAGGGCTTCCGGCGGCTCGTGCGTCACCATCTTCCAGATGGCCATGCCGATCGCCGAGCATGCCGGAATAAGAATGAGTCCGGCCAGCACGTAGCTGGCCTTGCGGCGGCTCGCGAGCGACCATCCCAGCGCCGTGACGACGAGAATATTGATGAGGAAATCCTCGAGGAAGTCCGCCGCGTCCGCGAACAGCGAGGCCGAGCCAATGGCCGCGGCGATGCCCGCCTCGACGAGACAGCCCGCGAGGTTGAGCAGCGCGACTACGAGCACGATGGTGCGGGCGCGCGACGAGAGCGTCGAGGCAGAGATTTCGGGAGAGTCAGACACGCCGATAGTCTAACGAGTCGGCCCCACCGAAAATAGCCACAACGTCCGAATAAGACCGTGGATCTCAAAATTTTGAGGCCTTATTCGGGCGTTGTGGCTATCGGTGCCGCCGAGCAGGCGGACCCCGCCGCTTAGTTGCGCAGCGGTGTGCGCGTGCGCGCCATGTGCGCGGAGCGTTCCACGTTGGCGGGCCAGAGCAGGACGGGGACATCGAGCTCGACCTCACGGTCGCTGAATTCTGAGTAGGAGAGCGCGGCCGCGCCGTTCGCGTCGCCGGCGGCCTCCTGCTCGTCGAGCGAGCCCGCGGTGTAGACCTTCGCGAGCTGGGCCACGATGGCGTGGTCATTGTCCGTCGTGTCCTCGAGTGGCCAGGCGGCGTCGAGCGGCGGCTGGCCGGAGTAGAGCGGTAGCGAGACGTCCGTGCGGGGCGTGTACCCCTCAGCCAATGCGGCGGCTTCCTCGATGGCGCGGGCAAGAACGTGGTCAGGGGACATGAGGATGACGTCGCTCTCGCGCACGGCGTCCACGTCACGGGCGAAATAGGCGTTCGGCGCGGGAGTCGCGGAGGCAATGAAGTCGAAGGCGCGCTGGTGCGCATCGGCGTGGCCAGCCTCCAGGTTGTGCTCGAGCATGGCGATGGAGCCGCCCCAGCCGGGGTAGAGACCCACGTTGCGTTCCGGGAAGCCAACCTTGGTATCGGCATGAATGACGAGGCGGTCGCAGGCCAGCGCCAGCTCGCAGCCGCCGCCCAAGGCCACGCCACGCACCGCGCCCACGATGGGCACGGGCGCGAAACGCAGGGCGCGCATGGTCTCGGAGCCGTCGCGGATGAGACCTCGTACGCGTTCGGCATCCCCGGATGCCGCGGCCTCGGCGATGGTAGGCAGATCAGCGCCGGCGCTGAACGCACGCGCCTCGTCGTTGCCGATCACGAGTGCGTCGATATCCTCTGCCTCGGCCGCGTGCTCCACGCAGGCGCGGAGGAATGCAAGCCCTGCCGTGGGCAGGGAGTTGAGTGGCGTGTGGAGGTCGATGATGCCGATCCCGCGTCCCTCGGCATTGACGTGGTGCAAGGTCCCGGCCTCGTGCTCGAGCACTGCCGTGGCGCCTGCCGCGCGGAGCCCCGCGAGCGTCACCACGCCGGGGCGCTCCGGCAGCTCGACGGGATTGCCCGTCGAGGAGAGCACCTGGCCTGCAGCTGGGTAGAAGCCTTCCGATGCCGCCTCCACCAGCGCGGGCACTCCGCCTTCCGACGCGGCGAGAGCCGCGACGAGCCACTCGTGACCGACGGCATCGGCCAGTTCGAAGATGCCCTTCTTCCAACCGAAGCCGAGCTTGAGGCCGTCGTCGATAAGCCCCACGTGGTCCGCGATATCCGGGGCAACCTCGCAGCAGTAGCGCAGCGTCGCGAGGAAGAGATCGCGCGCGAACCGGCCGCCGGGGGAGTCGGTGTCCATGACCTCGCGCGGGTCTTTGAGACCCACGACAGGATCGTCCGGCTGCAGGCGCGGGCCATATGAGTAGTCTTCGCGCACCGACTCGTCGCGACCGCGGTAGAAACCGCCCTCGCCGGTGCGTCCGGTGAGCCCGCGCTCGACGAGGCCTGCGATGAATTCGTCGCGGCCCAGCGGCACGTCGAAGATGCGGTCGCCCTGGGGGAGCGCAGCTTCGAGGCTGCCCCAGATGGGAGCGACGAGCTGGAGGCCGATGTAGTCGAGCAAGCCAAAGACTCCGGTGCGGGGGATGCCGAACGCGCGGCCAAAGGCGGCATCGGCAAGCTCGTAGCTCACGCCGTGCTCGTGGGCAGTGAACACGCCGGCGGCCAGCCAGTAGCAGCCCACGCGGTTGGCGATAAAGCCCGGGGTGTCGCGGCAGTCGAGGGCAACCTTGCCCAGCTGCTGCTCGATGGCCAGGCGCAGCGTCGCGGCCGTGTCGTCGTTATTGGCGACGAGCTCGACCAGCCGCATGATCTTGGGCGGATTAAAAAAGTGCGTGATCGCGAACGTGTTTTTCCGCGTGATGCCTTCGAGAAGTCGTGCCAGCGGCAGCGTCGAGGTATTTGACGTGAGCAGGGCGCCGTCTTTGAGGTGCGGCTCGACCTGCGCGTAGAGGTCGTGCTTGGCGTCTAAGTCTTCAAAGATGGCCTCGATGACCCAGTCCCGGTCCTCGAGGAGCTGGAGGTCCTCGCCCGTGACGGCTGGGCGAATATTCTCCACGTGCGACGGGTGATAAAAGCCCTTGCGTTTTACCTGGATGTCAATGCCCTTCTGTGCGCCCTCGCGCGTGATGTCGAAGAGTAGGACGTCGATTCCGGCGGAGGCCAACAGTGCGGCAATGCCTGCACCCATGGAGCCTGCGCCAAAGACGGCGGCTTTCTGGATAGTCATTTAGTTGACCTCCTTATTCTCGATGATGATGGCGATGCCCTGGCCGCCGCCGATGCACATGGTGACCAGGCCGTAGCGCTTGCCCTCGCGGCGCAGCGCGTAGAGCATCTTCGTGGTGAGGATGGCGCCCGTGGCGCCGACGGGGTGGCCGTGGGCGATGGCGCCGCCGTAGATATTCGTTTTGGCGGGGTCAAAACCCAGCTGGTCTTGGACCGCGAGCGCCTGGGCGGCAAAGGCCTCGTTGGACTCGATGAGATCAATGTCGTCGAGGCTGAGCCCTGCCTTCTCCAGGGCCTTCGGCACGGCCGCGACAGGGCCCAGCCCCATGCGCGTGGGATCGACGCCGCCGATGCCCCAGCTTACGAGCTTGCCCAAGGAGGTCAGGCCGCGCTTCTCGAGCTCCTCGCCCGTGGTGAGCACGACCGCGGCGGCGCCGTCGTTGATGCCCGAGGCGTTGCCGGCGGTGACGGTGCCGTCCTTTTGGAAGGCGGGTTTGAGCCCAGCGAGCGCCTCCGGGGTGGTCTCACGGATGTGCTCGTCGTGGTCGAAGGTGCCTTTCTTTGTCTCGATGGGCACGATTTCCTCGGTATGAAGTCCCGCGTCGCGCGCGGCGGCCGCACGGCGCTGCGACTCGGCCGCGAACTCGTCCTGGCGCTCGCGGGTGACGCCATGGTCAGAGGCGACGTTTTCGGCCGTGACGCCCATGTGTCCGGTGCCGAACGGGCAGCTGAGTGCTCCCGTGAGCCAGTCATAGAGCTTGCCTTCGCCCATGCGTTTGCCAAAGCGGGCGCCCTCGACGGAGTAGGGCGCGTTCGACATGGACTCGACGCCGCCCGCGAGTGCGACCGTGGCGTCCCCGTCGCGCAGCTGCTGCGCCGCGGAGATGATGGCTTGGACGCCGGAACCGCAGAGTCGATTGACGTTCATCGCAATCGAGGAGTCCTCCATGCCCGCGCCGAGCGCAATCTTGCGGGAGATGTACAAGTCGCTGGGGATGATGGGCAGGACGTTGGCGATGACGGAGGAATCGATTTCTGTGGCGGCAATCCCCGAACGCTCAATCGCAGCCTTTGCTGCCGTCACGCCGAGCTCTTCCAAGCTGAAACGCGCCAGCGAGCCGCCGAATTTGCCAATGGGTAAGCGTGCGGCGGAGACGAAATGGATGTCGGTCATGGTGGTCAATCCTCCCGTTTAGCGAATGACTATTAGTTTTGTGGGGTAGCCTACGTCACAATGCGTGCGTGTGCAATGATTCGGCGGTGTGGGGCTGAAAATCCCGTTGGCTCCAACAGAAAAGCCCGTCCGGAGCCGGGCTGCGTGCTGTTGCGAGGAGATTATCCGACGAAGCCAACGAGGAGCATGGTGGCCGCGAGTGGGATACCTGCGGCGATGAGTGTGGCTGTGGTGTATCCGAGAATGTCGCGGATCTTCAGGCCGGCGACCGCAAGGATGGGCAGCGCCCAGAACGGTTGGATCATATTTGTCCATTGGTCGCCGTATGCGATGGCCATGATGACGACGGCGGGGTCGGCGCCCATGGACTGGGCGGCGTCGAGGAGGATGGGGCCTTGGACGGCGAGTTGGCCACCACCTGAGGGGACGAAGAAGTTGACAATGCCAGCGGAGAGGAAGCCGAGAACACCGATGGTCTCTGGATTTGCGACGGCGACAATGGAATCGGACAGCAGCGTGGCCAGGCCGGTGCCGGTCATAATGCCCATGATGCCGGCGTAGAGCGGAAACTGGATGAGGATTTCGCCAACATTCGAGGCGGCGTCAGCGGTGAGTTCTATGAGCTCGTGGACATTGCGCACGAATAGGAAGATGAGCGCCAGGAAGAGCCAGTTGACGATGTCGAGCGTTGTGCTGCCGCCGTGAGCGAAATGTACGACGAGGTATGCGACGAGGGCGAGTCCGGTGAGGAGGGTGGGGATGCGGCTGCTGTCGATGCGGTCCGCGAAGGTACGCCCGGGTGCTGCATGTCGATCGGCTTCGGCGAGGGCTTCGACGTGCGATTCATCAATGACGTGGGAAGGATCGATGCGGCGGGGCGCAATGATGAAGAGCATGGTAGCGACGCAGGCGACCGTTAATGCAATGCCGAGAAGATTCCACCATGAAAAGAGGGTCTCGCCGAGGGAGATCGTATGGTCGAGTTGCTGAGCGATGAAGGAGTCCTCCGTAGCGGCGGTAAGTTGCGCGGAGCCGGAGTAGCCCATATGCCAAATGACCATCGCCGAGTACGCGGAGGCGATGAGCATGGGGAAGCTGATGGCTGTTCCACGTCGATGAAATTCAACAGCAATGCGCTTGGCGAGGAGGGCTCCGAGGATGAGGCCCAGACCCCAGGAAAAGAGCATGGCGGCGACGCCAATAAAGAATACGAAGAGATACGCCTGCAGCGCGGTTTTGGGCACGGATGCGAGGCGTTTGAGTACTCGGCTCACGGCGTGTGTGCCTGCGAGAATTGACCCGAGGAGAAGGACGAGCGCCATTTGGGTCATGAAGGAGAGCAGCCCTGAGAGACCGTCGCCCCATGACTGGACGACGGTGGTCGGCCCAGAATCGGTGAAGATGAGAGCGAGGAGCGCGACGACGCCGGTGAGAATGATGGCAAACGTCAGGGACGACGGCGTGAATTCTTCAACGACGCGATTGATGGGTTTCATTGCCCGAGCGAAAGGGGCCTCTCGCTTCTCTGCTGCGTCGGGAGCTGTGATGGTAGCCATGGTCGTGACCTTTCATGCGAAGGGATAGTTAAGCGAATCGCAATTAGTTTGGCACGTAGTCTAGGTCACAATTGGGGATATGGCTAAGGAAGGGGAAACAAAAGTCTTTCGTGTGAAGTGTGTCAATGGCCGGCGCGGCACGAAGGAAGCGGCATCAGCGCGGTGTTGTGCGTGGATGAGCGGCGGGGCAGGCCTGCCGATGCAAAAGTTGTGAAAATTAGGCGGAGGGTGCGGGAATGGCGGCGGCGATGGTCTCGGCGACGGCGAGGTCTTCCCACGGCATGCCGGTGAACTTAAAAACGATGGGGGAGTCGCGGTGGAGCTCGACGTCGCCGCGGACGACCTCGGCGAAGGTATGGAACGCGGATGCGTCGGCGGCACCGTCTGCGATGGCGAGGATGACGTCGCCGCCCTCGCGCAGCGTGGCCTCGTGGTCTTCGACGATGACCTGTGCAGCGGCGATGAGTTCGCTGGGCAGCTCGCGGGCGTCCGGGGTATGAGAGCCGACGGCGACGATGAGGGCATCGGTGCGGACGTCGGCGGCATCGAGGATGGGCTCGGACGCGGTGGTCGTCGTGATGATGAGTTCAGCGCCGGCGGTGGCGGACTGGGCCTCGGCGGACCCGGCAGCGTGCCAGGTGCGTCCGTCACCGGGATCGGTGCGGCTGATAAAAGTCGTGCGGACGGGACGTACGCCCGCGAGGGTGTCACGCAGCGTGGCCGCATGAGCGTCGGCCTGCACGCCGGCGCCGAAAATGACGGCGTCAAGAGGCTGCGAGGAGGCGGTGAGCAGATCAAGAATGCAGGCGACAGACACGGCGGGCGTGCGCAAATTGGTGAGCGTAATCCCGTCGATGAACGCGGAGGGGCTCAACGTCTCGCCGTCGAAGAGCGCGTACGTGCCCTGAATGCGTGGCAGGTCGGGGTTGTAGCCTGCGGGGGCGACGGAAATGAGCTTGATGCCGAATGCCGTGGACGAGGTAGACGGCATGAGGAGAAACTCGCCGTTGGCCGTGGGCAACGCTGAGCGCGCGTGGTCGTTGGCCGGGTCGAATCCCTCGCGCAGGACACGGCGCAGCGTGTCGACGGCGTCGCGTGGGCGGACGTGGGCCGCGATGGTCTCGGCGTCGATGATGCGCGGCGTGGTTGGGGGCGTTGTCTGGGGAGTCACGGTCTCTCCTCTGATTGTGATGGGCGGTCGCGGAAATGTGGCCGCCACTGTACCTAAGGGCGCGTGTGTAGGAGGTGCGGTGGAGGGCGAGACTGGTGTGGGATTAGACGTGGGGCAGCTCCGCGTCGCGGTCCGGGTAGGAGGGCTGCGCGCCGTGCGTGAGCGTGGCCTGGGCGCCGACGCGGGAGGCATGGCGGGCGGCATCGGCAAGCTCGGCTCCGGTGAGGAGCTGGGCGCAGAGCGCGCCGGCGAAGGCATCGCCCGCGCCGGTCGTGTCGACGGGCGTAACGTGCGGCGTCGCGATGTCCGTGAGGCCCTCGGCGTCGGCGACGAGGGCGCCGCGGGCACCGAGAGTGAGCACGACGGAAGCAAAGCCAGCGTCGAGGAGAGCCTGCGCGAGGTCGTGGGGATCGTCGCTGGTGGCGGGGCTGCCGAGTTGCTCGAGGATAAGTCCTGCCTCGTGTTCGTTGGCGATGATGGGGTCGGCTTTGAGCAGCGCGTCGCGGTCGACCTCGACGACGGGGGCGAGGTTGACGATGACGCGGGCGTTGCTGACGGCGTCAATGGCGGCCTGGAAGCCGTCTGCGGGGATTTCGCCTTGAAGCAGCACGATATCGGCCTCGGTGATGGCCGCGGTGTGCTCGGCGACGTAAGTGGCGTCGACGTGAGCATTCGCGCCGGGAATGACGATGATGGTGTTTTCGCCGTCATCGGAGACGGTGCACACCGCTAGGCCGGTCGTCGTGTCCTTGAGCCGAACGACGTGGGTGAGATCGACGCCTGCGGATTCGAGGTAGCGCAGCGCGGGCTGCGTGTAGGCGTCGTCGCCTACCGCGCCGACGAACGTGACGTGCGCACCCTGGAGCGCAGCCGCGACGGCCTGATTGGCACCCTTGCCGCCGGCGAGAACCTCGCCGCCGGAGCCCAGGAGTGTCTCGCCCGGGTGCGGGTGGCGCGCGGTGTGGACGAAAAGATCGGCGTTGATAGAACCGACGACGGTGAGCGAACCTGTGCGGTGAGAAGCGGGGCTGGTCTGGGATATCATGACGCCGATTATGCCGGACAACTCGGCGCGCGACGGGCGGGTAGGATGGGCGGCCATGAAACTGCTGCACACTCTGTTGGAACGCGATCCATCTTCGCCGCGTCTTACGGTCTACAACGAGGCCACAGGCGCACGCATGGACTTCTCGGCCCAGACCCTCGACAACTGGGCGTGCAAGATCGCCAACATGCTCGAAGAGGAGCTCGAGCTGGCGCCCGGAGACACGATTGTCATCGATGTGCCGGTGAGCTGGCAGGCAGCCGTCATTGCGTTGGGAGCGGTTGCGGCGCGCGTGAACTACGAATTTACAGATGACACGGAGCTCAGCCCGGAGGTCACGTTTGCGTCGCTGGAGCGTGCGTCGGAGCATAGCGGTGACGTGGTAGTGGTCAACGATGATCCCTTTGGCCGTGGCGTCACGGAGACTGGCGGGGAGCTGCCCGCCGGCGCGCTCGACTTTGGGCCGACGGTGCGTTTCTACGGGGACCAGTACATGGGCGACGCCCCGGCGTTGGAAGAGGTCGTGCCGATCCCGCAGGAGCATCGTCTGCTGTCCACGGGGTGGGTGGATAACGCGACGTTTAGCGACGCTGTCCTCGCGCCGTTGGCAGGCGGCGGATCTGCCGTTGTCGTGGCGGGGCTGACCGAGGCCGAGCGGCTCGATGTCATTGCGGACAATGAGAAGGTGACCTCACGCCTGTAATGGGGGTGTAGCGCTCGGTGTGCGTGCTGTGCGAAGCGTGCGAAATCCCAGCTCAGCGTACCAATGTCGCACTTTTGTGAGTGGTACGTTATTCTGTGTGTGCAAGGCAGTGCGGCGCCGGGCATTCACCCCCCCCCCC